>CBDVAV010000052.1:0-12705 GCA_965372055.1 uncultured bacterium
GCCTTCATTCAATCTAATGATATTCTTAACTGGGAGAACTTATTGCCAAAGTTTGAGGAAATTGACGGGGTAGAGAGTGTTTTTCTACATTCTTCTGAAGATACTAACTCTTTGTCTGAAGATATTATTTGGATACCATCAACTGACTATACCGAATTGAGCTATTATAAGTCAATCTCTTTTGATGAATTATTTAATACCGAACATAATGAAGTAGGATGGGCCTTTAGAATTGATCAGGGTCAAGCTATGGAAACAAATTGTACGCCCATTATTAATATAGGATTAAACAATGAGATACATGTAAAAGCAAATTACCAAATTTTGGAGGCCTCAATTCAAGAAAATTGTATAGATATAAAGATTGGAATTTCAGGATGTTCCCCTTATAATTTCGATTTACTATGGAAACCCATTTATGTTGATTGTTGCCCAGAAGGAACAAGTATTTTTTTAGTAACCACCCGAGATCTAGACCCTTGTGATGGATATTTCGAACAAGATCTCAGCTTTCATATTAGCTCAATTCGAGATATTCCAAAACAAAGTGGTGTTTTGAATATAAGTCTCATTAACCCTGGTTCATCTAATCCACCACTTGAATTGATATACACGTATTGAAAAATTGAAATACAATCACAAAACTCTTATTAAAATATCCACCAGCTTTCAAAGTCCGTAAGTTTGAATATGGAAGAAATAATTTCACATGCTACAGAAAGATAAGACCGAAAGTGAATCCAGACTTGGGGTGCGTGTGCCCGGCTCAATGAAATCCAGATTTAAAACAGCAGCCGGTATAATGGGTGTTTCACTATCTGATTTTGTTAAAACTCATCTTTATGAGGCAGTCAAATTGAGTAATTGCCCAGGAATACACAATTCTCAATTCAGAAAGTGATAAAAAGCTTTTTTACAAAACACTTATGCATCCACCAAAACCTAGTGGAAATCTGGTGAAGCGAGTTGAGAATTATAAAAAAGCTCATAAATAAAACATGGTTGCAGCTCCTTATCAAGTGGGAACCATTAAGAATTTTGACATACATAAATCAAATGCAGTCAAGTGGATTTTCAATGCATTATTGAACTAGGGTAACGCACTTTTCAAACTACCCACCAGCTTTTCAAAGTCAGCCTGATTGTTGTATACATTTGTAGCTATACGGATAGCATTGCCCCTGATTGATACATAGACATTGTTTTTCTCCAGTTCGGCTTTGATCTTTTGTACATCTGCCGACCCTGGTATCCTGATCCCTGTTAAATGAGATCCCCTCCACTTTAAATTTTCTACTTCGAAACCAACATTTGCAAGGTCATTGAAATATGGTTCAACCAAATCCCGGCAGTATTCCTGAATATTTTCCGGCCCCCATTCATTCAGTTGTTGAATAGCTTTTAACGCCATGGGAACAGCAATAAAATTTGCCCTCTCACCCATATCATACCTCACCGCCCCAGGTTGATATTCATCCTGGTAGTTCACCAATCCGGCAAAATCCTCACTGTCCAGCCTGTTGATCCAATTTTCTTCCACAGGCGTTCCATTGTCAAAATAGTCGCCGTAATAAGCTAATCCGATAGAGTACGGGCTCATTAACCATTTGTATCCTGCACAAATCAATGCATCAGGTCTGATCTCTGCAAAATCAAAAGGATAAGCACCTACCGATTGCGTACCATCTATAAATAACAATGCACCAACTTCATCTGCTTTTTCCCTGATCGCTTTTAAGTCAAATAAAGTTCCATCTGCCCAATGTACACTGCCGATAGTTACCACAGCAGTATCAGTGTTAATGTTCTCCAAAATCAACTGGTTCCAAATCTCACCCCTGTTCAATGAATCTTCAGGTGAATGAACAGTGTTAATTTTGGCTCCTGATTCTTTTGACAAGGTCAGCCAGGGATAAACATTGCTGGGAAACTGTTCCCCGACCATTAATATTTTTTGATTAGCAGATAGATCCAGGTTTTTAGTAACATTGGCAAATCCATAGGAAACGGCAGGGATAATGGCAATCTTGCTTGCATCTGGAGCGTTGATCAACCTTGCAAATTCTTCCCTTAATCTATGGGGATCTTCAAAAAAGTCATTTGGTGTTATTGTATATGGATATCCCTTTTTCTCCACCGCCATTTTACCCACATCTATCACGGACTTCATCAGTGGGGACATATAGGCACAATTAAAATAGGCTATATCATCGGAAATGATAAATTTATCTCTTTGACAGCTTAACATCGTTATATATTTGGGCCAAAAATAACAAAACTGTTTTAAGAAGAAAGTATCAAGCAGTTAAATCATTTGGAATTATTGGAGCTTGTTCGCAAACAATTTTAAGATCTGCAATCAGGGTTTCAAAGGTTTTAGAGATTCTCAATTTTAAAAAGAATGAAAATAACCAACCAATTATTGGTAATGAATCGATGTGGATTTCAAGCCTGACCTTGGTGCCAGGTCCTTCTTCATTAAGAATGTAATAGGTAGACACTTCTTTTGCGATGGGAATACTGTTAAGCCGTTCCCCGTAAACCAACTTTTCCTCACCGAAGTTATTGGTTATGGTTTCAAAATCAGCAAATCCTGAATTGAACAAGCACCTGTGTTTTGTACCTACGCGGCTAATTTTACCTTCTTCGTATTCTAACTCCTTTACTCCTTTGTTCCAGGTTAATCTTAGGTCAAGATTGGTAACTACTTCGAAAACCTGGTAGATTGGCCTGTCAATATAAATCTCACGTACCACTGGGTTTGAGGACAATTTTGGAGGGATTCTGGCTGGTGGATCTGCTACGGAATCATGCAATGGGACCAGTGTAATAAAACTATAACCCACCTTTCCGAGTTTTTCGTAATTTGTTTCTCCCTCAGTTGGGGCAGCCCATTCTGGGAAAGATTGGTTTAATGGTTTTTGCCAATGCTTAACTAGCTTATTGCTTATCAGCAAATACTCATAGATATCCACATCATTCTTCAATAATTTATGAACCAATACCATATTTGCCCCATATGGTTTTTCTGTGTTTTTTATGGATGTAAATCCAATCTCTCCCGCATGGGCCACCATTTTCAAAGATAAGGAAGAAGTGGTAACACAAGCGCCACATTGACAAATCCTTTCTGATTCGTACTTTTTCAAATGATTATGGAAATTGATAAACAGTGTTTTAGTTTGTTCCAATAACTCTTCGGGGGAGGGAATCTTTTTATGAGCATAGAAAAGAACAGCATCACCTTCAACTTCTGACACCTGTAGGCCCAATTGATTTGAGTCTATGATAATTTCCAGCAATTCCGAAATGATGTGCTGTCCATGCTGAATTTCGGTAGCGTTTACAAATTCAGTAAATCCGGTTATATCCGGGATAAATAGAAATGATTGGTCACTTTTAATCACTGGTCAATAATTTATTAAATCCATTTAAGGTAACAAAATAACTACGTAATCCATTCCGTCAAGTACTAAAATCCCTTATATTATAGGGATATATTAGATATATCAATCACGATATTTTGTTTTAAAGACAACTTCCGGCTTTTTTTGCAAGTGATATTTAGAAATGACGAATAAACATCAAAGGAAAAAACAAAAGATTAATACAAATCCAGAGGAAGGAAGTCCCGGAAAGTTATCGATACTAAATTCAAAGTATTTTCCGATTGCGATTATATCCATCCTATTTATCATTATTTATCCAAACATTTTTGATCAAAAACTGGCTATTTTGGGAGATAATGCATCCTACTATATGCTAGGAAAATCCATTGCCTCAGGAAGTGGTTATGCTGACCTATCATCTGCTGCCATGAAGCCCCACAATCACTATCCCCCGGGATACCCTTTGATCATCAGTACAATTATTATCATTAATAACTCACTGGAAGCAGTGAAGATAATCAATGGAATTTTTCTGTTTGTTGCTTTAATAATATTGTTCAAGATTTTCGAGACAATAACCGGGTCCAGAAAGATCGCTTTGGCAGGGGTCGTCATTTTGATATTTAACTCGCACTTGTTGTATTACTCTACCATCATTATGAGTGAGATATCTTTCCTGTTATTTTCAGCACTTGGAATATGGTTATTGACCAAGTTGGATTTTCATAAGCCTGTTCATAAGAATGAACTGTTCTATCTAAGTTTGTTCTCATTGGTTGCTGCAGTTTATATAAGAACTGCAGGAGTAGCGTTAATTGGAGGTGTTCTGCTTCTTTTATTGGTAAACAAAAATTGGAAATATCTGGCAGGCTATACAATTGGGTTTTTAATTCTTTACCTGCCCTGGGTAATACGAGGGCAAAATCTTGGAGGCAGCTCTTACACCAGGCAATTAACAATGATAAATCCTTATCGCCCAGAGCTTGGGATGGCAGATATCGGGGATATAATAACCAGGATAATCACAAATATTTCAAGGTACATTTCAAAGGAGATACCAAGTGTGACAGTTCCTTTTATTGAAACAAATTACCGTGAAGTTTCCGGTTTCGGGGATTACTTCATTGGATTGATTATCCTTGGATTGGCTATTTATGGTTTAATTAAATTAAAAAAATTCAAATGGCTGATAATATTTTATCTTTTAGCTTCTGCAGGAATTTTATTGATCTGGCCAAGTCCTTGGGTTGGAGTACGGTTTATTCTACCAATAATGCCATTTATACTCATATCAATGCTTTTTGGGATTAAACTATTAATAGATAAAGTCTTAAAAATAAATGCCTTGTTGTTGTGCTTTTTTGCAATCTTTTTTATCCCTTCTGTTAATAAATTGAGTAAAAGCGCTAAAACACCTTACAGTGCCAACTGGCAAAATTATTTCAAAATAGCTAACTGGGTCAGAGACAATGAAAAATCGAAAGTCTTGGTCAGTTGTGGCAAACCTATTTTGTTTCATGTTTATTCCAATCAATTTACCGTAAGGTATAAATTCACCAGTGATGATCAGGAATTGATTGCCGACCTTGAAGACCGGAATGTCAAGTATGTAGTTTTGGACAGGGTTTACGGCAACTCGGTAAGGTATCTTTTTCCTGCTGTACAAAACAACCAGGACAGGTTCAAGGTGATTCTTAAGCTTGAAAATCCTGATACCTATTTATTAGAACTTATCAGGTAGATCAGGTTAGGTAAATATCAGGAAAATACTTTTCCATTAGAATCTTTGGATTGCCAAGCTCCTTAAAACCAAATTTCCCATAAAGACCGTGGGCATCCCTGGTAGCCAGCATCCATCTTCGCAATCCTTGTAACTGTGAATGTTTAAAGATGGTTTCCAGAAGCATTGTAGACAATCCATTTCCCCTGTGAGGTTCTTCTATGTAAACATCACCCAGATAGGCGAACGTGGCGTAATCAGAAATGACACGTGCAAATCCAACTTGTTCATTATCGTTGTAAACACCAAAGTTCAGGGAATTCTCAAGTGACTTACAAAAAGTATCATATGGGATGCCTTTTGCCCAATATGAATTAGTTACAAATTTATGAATCCTTCTTTGGTTTAGTTTAGAATTGTCCGTACTGATGTAATATTTCATTTTTAATTGACTTTGTTATCCAAATATTATTCGGGATATTTACACCAAATCATCTTCAACATGGGGTTACTATTTGTTAATGATTTGGATTTAAAATACGGGTTTAATTTAATTGATGAACAGAGACATATATGAAGCTCGAACCAAAGGCTTTTAAGGGTATAAATTACGTTAGAATTTCAGAATTACCTGAAAAGCAAAAAATGATTTATTCTGAAGACCAGGAGAAAATGGAGTTGATCAAAATTAATACTGGCAATCAAGTATATCAGGATTGCATTCTATATAATGTTTATGATATTTGGTATAGCTCAATCTATTTACAATCTGTGAATGAAGAAGCACTGATTAACAACGAATTTCAGCCTGTTAATGAACGGAAAAATAATCTTTATCCAAAGCCCCAGTTCTCAATATAATCAAGTTGTTTTATTGTTAAAGTTTGGCTGAAAGCTTTAGAAAAATACTTCGCCCACGTGAATTAAAGCCTTGTATTTCAGAATAATTTTCGTTCAATATATTGTCCACTTGCAAGGTTATGCTGAAATTTTTGTTCAGAGCAAAATTTCCCTGCACATCCAATAAAGAATAACCCCCTAAATTAGTGCTTGCCAATGCACCAAAAGGGCCCAACGTAGGATCGTAAACACTGTCAAACCTGGAACTTACTCTTTTAAACCTGCCCGTTAAGCTGATGGATTTGACAAGCATGTATTTCAATCCTAAGTTGATAGTGTGATCAGGGCGCCTAATTAATCCATTACTTTCTACTGCCCTATTGATAAATTCCCCATTGCCAAATAATTGTACATGGTTATTTAGGGTTAGATCGTTATTGCTTGGCCTTGACTTTAGTTTCCCGTCAATATAGCTGGCCCCGATAAGAAATGAGAGCTTTTGGGAAATATCCATGTTAAAGTTTAATTCAACTCCTTGTGTACTATGCTCAGCAATATTTATGTAAGTATCCCCCAAATAATCGCTAAAGGACAAATTTCCAATACCCAGTGAATCATTCCATAAATAAACGTATTCTATGGCATCTTTAACTACGGTATTAAAGTATGAAATTGTAAGTATTCCATTAGCCCCAACAAGTTGCTTAATACCTACCTCAAAAGTATTAGAAACCTCCGGTTTAAGCTCAATGTTCCCTCGGGCAGTAATTGATCCAAATCCCTGGGAAGGGTCAAACAATTGAACTAATGATGGAGCCTTAAAACCTGTTGAATAGGAACCAAATAGGATTGACTTATCAAATATTTTTAAAGTGGGGTTTATCTCGTAGGAAAAATTTGATCCAAATTTATTGTGATTGGAATACCTTCCTCCAAGAGTTATTGACAATGAAGGAATATTGAGGGCCTTGCCCATTAAATTAGTCTGTAGAAATAGGAAATCAGTCAATGATCTGCTATTAATTGAATCGTAGTTCGTTTCCAGTTCAAAGGGACCAAAAAATCCATCAGAGAAGAAAAAAGTCCTAAATTTCATATCCTCAATAAACCTACCTGCGCCGAGTACAGCAGTAATGTCCTTGCTATTAAAGTTCATCTGCAATTCATTTGTAGAAAGTTCACCCTGATGCCTCGATTCGAAAAAGGTTTGGTCAGTAGTACCAAAATTGTCAATCGCTGACGAATCGTTTACCGAAACCCTGTCGGAGTTTGTATATGCGCCCCTAAATTGCAAATTTATCCTGGGATTAATTTCATATTGTAATTTGTAGTCATACAAGTATCTATCAAACCTGAGCACATAATTATCATCGTCATTAAAGGCGCCGTCATCTATTTCGGCCTCTTGATCTACCCTTCTCATCGACCCAAATATTTCCCAGTTATCATTTACATATCCGATCTTTGTAATCCAATCAAGCTTTTTAAAATCGTCATTATCGGTTGTCTTGAAAACCGAGGGATTGGAAATAGTATCAATTGAGGCATCTAGGCCATTTACAAGTTGATTGTTAACAGCACCTAATAAATATAGGCCATTTTGAAAAGAATGGCTAATTTCAATATTTTGAGAAAAAACAGATGAACTTTTTCCGAAAGTACCTCCTTTTACCTGAATCCTTGCCCTTGAACCAGATCCCGGATCTTTAGTAATAATGTTGATCACACCCCCGATTGAAGCACTCCCAAACATGGTGCTGTGTGAACCCCGGATAATCTCAATCCGCTCAACGTTGGTCAATGATAATTCGGAGAGGTCCATCGCTGAATTTGGGGATGATGGATCGTTAATCCGTAGACCGTCGATCAAAACAGCGGTGTGATTGCTGTTTGCCCCCCTGAGAAAGAGGCTTTGGTTGGTGCCCGGCGTTTGCATGGCTCCTACTACGTAAATCCCCTCTTGTCGGGAAAGTAATTCCCCAACATTGTCATAAACACTATTCTTGATTTCTTGGGGATCAATGACTGTGACAAACCGGCCTATATTAAAAATCTCTTTCTCCGACCTGGATGCAGTGACAACTACTTGTTTAAGTGTGATAGTAGGTATACTATCATTTTCCTGGGCCACACTATTTAAGAGTGTTGACAAATTCCAAACAATTAGGAATCCAATGATTTTAATCCACCTTCGCAAGTGCTTCGGCGGACACGAAGGCAGGGGTATAATTCCCCGACCCTCCACGAGCCCTAAAGCTACTCTGCTGAAGCGTTCTGGGTCGGGAATAAATAATTCCATCAGATACCTCAAGGCTCTGTCTCGGGGTAATTCATTAGTTAATTTTCTCATAGTATAAATTTTTATGTAAAACACTATGAGCTTTGGATATCACTAGGAATAACACGGAAGAGTTATTCTTCGCCTTTCACCCGAAAGCTCTAAAAATAAAATTGGCAGGTCTCCTGGCTTTCCCTATTCGTTGACGCCTTCCCATCCCGATAAATCGGGACAGTGGCAGGATGTCAAGCAAGTCCTTTAGGTTTTTTAAAGGACTGGGATTACAGTTGCGGGGACAGCTTCCGAATTTCACAACTAAGAGTGATCACGGAATTCCCATTTTAATCCTATCACATAGTTATTATGTGATGCTGGAACCAAACTCTCTATAAATCTAATCCAAATTTCAATAAAAGTCAATTGGTTTAAATTTTAGAGATGTCTAAAAATATATTATGATAATTCAATATATTATTTTAGGTTTGTAAAAATATGTTCCTTTTGAATGAATAAAATAGAAAAGTACCTAGTATTTGCTCTCAGCTTTTACCTTATCGTATTTGCTATTAGCTGTGACACTTTTGCTCCTGATGCTCCCGAAAATATGGATATCCTGGATGGACCGGTGGAAGGCCTGTCGCTTGAGCAACAAAGGTTATTTCTGGCAGGGGATATTGCTTTCAGTGAAATTTTTACGCCGGCCACAGGTTTGGGGCCGGTATTCGTAGCCAACTCATGCGGTACGTGCCATCCTGGTGATGGCAGAGGCCATCCTTCAACATCCCTGGTTAGATTTGGCAGGGATCAAAATGGCGTTTTTGATCATTTGCTTAGTTTGGGTGGCCCCCAACAACAAAACAGGGCAATCCCCGGGTTTTCCCCCGAAATTGTACCAAATGAAGCCACGGGAGTAACAACACTTACACCTCCTCCAGCTACAGGTCTGGGGTTTCTGGAGGCAGTACTAGATGAAGATATTTTGGCAATGGCGGATCCCAATGATTTGGATGGAGATGGTATTTCCGGCATACCTAATTATGTTTCTCCTCCTGATTTCTTTGAACCCCAACCCACCAATATTCCATTGAATGGTAGATATATTGGTCGTTTTGGCAAAAAAGCGGCTGCATTAAATCTACTGCATCAAACAGCGAATGCTTATTTACAGGATATTGGAATCACTACTGATTTTATAATAAATGACATTTTTAACCCCGCCGTAGGCAACCAGACCGTGGATAATATACCCGATCCTGAAGTGCCAGCTTCTACGGTGCATAACGTGGTCTTTTATCTTAGAACTTTGAAAGCACCAATACCTCGTGACCAGAACAATCCTGAGGTACTGAGAGGGAAAGAGTTGTTTGTGGAGATTGGATGCGGTGGCTGCCACAAGCCAACTCTTACTACCGGGCCCTCCGATATTGCTGTTCTTTCAAACCAGGTAATTCATCCATATACTGACTTGTTACTGCATGACATGGGCAGTGGCCTGGACGACAGGTATACAGAAGGCTCGGCCCTGACTTCTGAATGGCGGACACCTCCCCTCTGGGGAATTGGGCTGGCAGTGGATGCCCAGGGAGGGGAAATGTTCTTAATGCATGATGGAAGATCCAAGACTTTTGAAGAGGCTATACAAATACACGGCGGTGAAGCTACCAATAGTAAAAACAATTTCTCTTTACTCAATGAAACCGATAAATCAAGATTAATTAAATTCCTTGAATCCCTATAATGGAAAGATCAAGGAGAAAATTCATACGAAATTCGGCTATGATTATTGGAGGAATTAGCTGTGGGCCTGTTTTATTAAATGGATGCTCTCCTTTTGTCTATGCTGAACATTCAGTGGAAGAAAATAGAGTTGTAGTAAGTAAGGCAACATTCGGTGAGAATAATCATGTTATTATTAAGATGGATAACCTGAAAAAGCCAGTATACATTGGAAAACTGGATGACGGAAATTATTCAGCCTTATTAATGGAATGTACACATAAACATTGTACAGTAAGACCGATTGGCACCATATTGCATTGCCCATGTCATGGTAGCGAATATAGTAATACCGGTAATGTTTTGGAGTCGCCAGCCGAGAAAAACCTTACAGCATTTAGGGTAAGTCATGATGAGAATAATATTTATATCTACTAAAATGAACCTGGGTAAAGCAATCTTAATCTTATTTTTTACATTTTTCTCCTTGACAGGATCCGCACAGGATACCCTAAGTATTTTTACTAACAAGGATGCAATTTTCAACAGGCCTTTCTTGGTTGAAGCACAATTGGGCAAGAGCAATACAGCAGTGGGCGGATACCTTGAAGGAAACACAAACTACTTTTCTACCGATGGCATTAGTGAGGGATTTTCCATGGAAATGCGGCGGTTCAACATTTTTCTTTTTTCTGAAATCCAACCAGGAATAAGATTCTTATCTGAGCTTGAATTTGAACATGGGACTGAAGAGATCAGCCTTGAAACAGCTTTGATTGATTTTGAGTTTGATGAAAAGCTGGTTCTCAGAGGAGGGATATTACTACCTCCTATAGGATATTTTAATCAGAATCATGATGGCCCAAAATGGGAGTTCATTGAAAGGCCATTGGTTTCAAATACCATTATTCCTTCCACCCTTTCCGAAATTGGATTCGGAATACATGGCAAATTCTTCTTTGGAGATAATGTAGTTACTTATGAAGGTTATCTTGTCAATGGGTTAGGTGATGATATAATCGGCAATTCCGAAAGCCGCACTTCATTACGAGCAGGTAAAAGTGAAGAAACATTTGCTGAAGATAATAATGGCAGACCTATGTTAACCGGAAGGATTGCCTTTAAAAATAGAGGTTTGGGTGAATTTGGATTTTCATATTATGGAGGCACTTATAATACATTTGAAGCTGATGGATTAGTGCTGGATAAAAAAAGACGACTTGATTTGTTTGCCTTCGATTTCAATTTAAAGATTGATAAATTGAAAGTATATGGTGAAATAGCCAGGGCTTTGGTCGACGTACCGGTAACTTTCGGTCAGCAATTTGGGGATGAACAATGGGGAATGCATACAGACTTAATATTCCCGGTTATACAAAGGGATATGTTCCGTTGGCAGGATGTTAGCCTGAACACTAATTTCCGCTTTGAGTACGTAGACTATAACGTAGGCGAGTTCAGGGAAACCGGAAGTAATATTTTTGATCATATTTATGCAATAGTTCCAGGAGTCAGTTTAAGATTTTCCACCAATACCTCCATCAGGATGAATTATCGATATCATTGGGAAACGGACATATTAGGCAATCCGGTATCTAAAACCTCTGGTTGGCAGTTTGGTTTTGCCAGTTACTTTTAATCAGACTGTAAAATCAACGGCCTTCTTGCCTGTGACTTTTTATAATAATCTATCATCCCAGAAATAGTTTTCATTTCTTATTAATTGAACATTTTCTTCAAAATCCAAATGTTCAGTATTAATAATGTAATTATGTTCAAAAGGGATTACTGCTGAAGGGACTTTTAGGATTAGGGTTTCTTTGCTATTAAACCAATCACTACCGATTTTCTGAAGCATTGAGTATGCCTCAAATTGTCTCCAGTTTTTTGGCAGCTCATCTATTTTAATAGTTTTTATAAGATTGTCGTTATCATGTATGGAAATTATCATCACTTTATAAGTAATTTCAGGCTTGATGAAATTTCGGTGGACAATTAATTCAAGTGTTGACAGAGACCTTGAAGAACCTGTATATAATACATATTCACCTCTTTTATTCCACCTGTTTGGGGCTCCCGATGAAGTTAACTGATTTGAATATTCTTCTGATGCGATTCTATATAACTCCATGAATTATACATTATCGCCATATTCCAAAGCAGTTAGCCGATCATCAATGAATCTTATGCCTGTAATTGTTTTTAGATATTCAATTGGTGCTTTTCTGTTAAAGAAAAAATTCTCTCCTTTCAACCACTCTTCAAACTTTTGTATTGACCTAAAAACAGCTTTTCCATGTTGCATTAATGATAAAAGCAGTAATACATGCTCTTTAATATTAACATTGATTTCTTGCTTGGGTTTTTTATATGAACGAAATGTTTTAACACTCACATTTAACCAATTTGATAATATTTCGTCTTTGAAGTGGGTAGTCTCTTTTAAAGTTTGAACATATTCCCAATTAACTTTTTCACTTTGCAAATACAATAATATATCAATATCATTTATCCTATTAGGTATATTTCTCAGTATCCTTTTATGTCTTGTTTTTTGAGTAATCATATCGGTTTCTATTGTAATAGTAAAAAACGAATATAGGTAAAATTACCCTTTACTACAAGTAATATTGCCTTTTTGTAAGATTTTGTAAATTGTCATTCAATCTGTCCTGGCTATTGGGTATAAGGCATTTGAAACAACTTTGTTAGGAACTGTACTTTTTTTCAATTTCCAACAAGCCTTGATATCTTCTTAGATG
>CBDVAV010000053.1:0-12651 GCA_965372055.1 uncultured bacterium
AAGACCCCACTATTGAAGTCATTACAAAAATCCCAATGTTAATTATCAGGATGGTGCGTACCATTGGTGTGATCCTACCAAACATAATTCCTATTTAAAATAATTAGCAATCTTATTCAAATCAAAAATACAAAAAGTTGAACGCCCATCGGGTGCATAGTTGGGATTTGAGCATCCAAAAAGGTTATCAATCAGAATATTCATCTCCTCCCGATCCAATCTATGTCCCGTTTTTATTGCCGATCTCTTAGCCAAAGACCTGGCAAGATTCTCCCTGATTGGAATTGTTAGTTCTGCTTTGTTTACCTTAAACTGCTCAACAAGACCCTCAAATAGCTCTTTTTCCTTCCCGGGTAAAAGATCAGACGGTATACCGCTTATTTTCAGGTTACTTTTCCCAAATATTTCAAAGATAAAGCCAAGTGCTCTAATTTCCCCCTCCAATTCCATAACGAGTTTAAAATCAGAAATGTTTAATTCAATATTTTGTGGAAAAAGCATCTTCTGGGATGATCCGCTACTGTTTTCCAGATTGGCCAAATATTTTTCAAAAAGTATCCTCTCATGGGCAGCTTGTTGGTCAATAACTATCATCCCGGATTTTACCGAGGTTACAATATATTGATTTTGAATTTGAAAAGCAGTGCGGGTATTTTCCAGCAAACGCTCATGGTCAATTAACTCCCCTTGGTTTCCAGCGCTCTCAAATGTAATGTACCCCTTGTCCGCATTATCATTTTGGCTTTGAACCTCTCCTTCTTTATTCTTATCAAATAATTTTTCCCAATTCTCAAGATTCGATATTTCCCCGGGAGTATTCCTGAACTGTGCATAATCCCTGTCACTCTTACTTTCCCTTGGTGGTAATTTTTGACCCAAACGTGCAAGATCAAAATTCACATTACTTTCAAAATCAATGCTGGGAGATAAATTGTGGGTTCCCAGGGCCTGTTTTACCGCTGCTCTTACAACACCATAAACTGTCCTTTCATCTTCAAATTTTATTTCGGTTTTAGTCGGATGCACATTTACGTCAATATGGGCTGGGTTCATTTCTATAAAAATGACATAAAATGGGTATGATCGATCGGGGATCAATCCTTCGTAAGCATTGAGTACCGCATGATTTAAATAATTGTTCTTTATGTATCTTTTGTTCACGAAAAAGAATTGTTCGCCCCGGGTCTTCTTTGCAAGCTCGGGTTTACCTATATAGCCGTATACTTTCATATGTTCGGTTTCTTCTTTGCAACTGGCTAACTGCTCCTGGTAATTCCTGCCAAATATATTCACGATCCTTTGGCTAAGTTTACCTGGGGGAAGGTTATAAGTTTCCAAATCATTTTGGTGCAAGGTAAGTGCAATATCCGGATGGGAAAGAGCTATCCGCTGAAAATCATCAACGATATGGCGCATTTCCACGGGGTTCGATTTCAGGAAATTCCTGCGGGCGGGAACATTATAAAAGAGGTTTTTCACAATTACAGAAGTTCCGGTGTTCACTGCTACCGGTTCCTGGCTTTTTATATTGGAAGCTTCAATATTAATTGACGTCCCCAGTTCACTGTCAGCTTGCTTTGTAGTAATATGTAATTGTGAAACAGCAGCAATGGAAGCCAGGGCCTCCCCCCTAAATCCCATGGTTTTGATGGCGAACAGGTCTTCGGAGTTTTTTATTTTTGAAGTGGCATGCCGTTCAAGGCTCATGCGCGCATCGGTTTCAGACATTCCAATCCCGTTGTCAACCACCTGGATCAGGGATTTCCCTGCTTCTTTTACAATTACCTGAATTTTCGTGGCTTGTGCATCTATTGCATTCTCCAGCATTTCCTTAACAGCAGATGCTGGTCTTTGCACTACTTCACCAGCAGCAATTTGGTTCGCCAGCAAATCTGGTAGTAGATGAATGATATCTGGCATTCAGGTATAGCTGCTAAATGATTTTTCTCAGTCTCAAATAATAATAAAGTGCAATTACTGCCGCCATGGAGTAGAGTGCTGCATTTCCATAAAATAGATATCCCACGAATCCACCTGCTATTACTAATATCATCAGAAATTGAGAAGCTCCTATTGAGCTCCTTCTACTATCCGACCTTTGTCTCCCAAAAGCCCCCGTCATTCTTGATCTGTACTGCGTTGGATCTCCATCATTTTCACCATCTGTTTCATTCTTGATCCTGGATATCCTCTGTTCAATATCCTCCTTTACTGGGTCATAATAGCGTGGCTGTATGTGAAACTTTTGGTGTTTGGGAATGCGTAACAGAGAAGGAACCTTCATCGTAATATCTTTATTTCTTAATAACAAAAATAAGTTATTTTTACCGTTATTTATCAATTGGCAACTCATCATGATTAAAAAAATCCTCATATTATCATTCGTGATATCATTTGTTCAAGGAATATCATTTGGCCAAAGATCATTCCCAAATGAAAGGGTTTGGGTGGATAGTGTGATATCAGGTTTTTCATTGGAAGAGAAGGTAGGACAACTGTTTATGGTGGCAGCATACTCAAACCGTGATGAAGAACATTATGCCTACCTGGAAAATTTGATCAAGACCAATAAGATCGGCGGATTGATCTTTTTCCAGGGATCACCAGAAAAGCAGGTAGAGTTAACCAATCGTTTCCAAAAGTTGTCGGACATTACCCTCCTTATCAGTATGGACCTTGAATGGGGCTTGGGAATGAGGCTTGACAACACCATAAACTTCCCCAAACAAATGACCTTAGGGGCAATCCAGGATAATAACCTTATCTATGAGATGGGGGTCGAGATTGCCCGCCAGATGAAATTGATTGGAGTGCATGTGAATTTCGCCCCTGTGGTGGATGTAAATAGCAATCCTGCAAATCCGGTAATAGGCTACAGGTCCTTTGGGGAAATTAAGGAATTTGTTGCTGATAAAGGGATCGCATATATGAAGGGGCTACAAGAAAACGGGGTGATGGCAACGATGAAGCATTTTCCCGGGCACGGGGATACAGATTCAGATTCACATTACACCTTACCTGTGATTAACCACTCTAAGGAAAGACTTGACAGCCTCGAATTGTTTCCATTTAAAAAACTTATTGGGGAAGGCGTCCAAAGTGCAATGGTTGCCCATATCAATATCCCGACTTTTGATGCTGCCGCGAATAAACCAACTACTCTCTCAAAAAAGGTGATCAGTAGCCTGTTGAAGGAGGAGTTGGAGTTCGATGGTTTAATCTTCACGGATGCCATGAATATGAAAGGAATTTCAGACCATTATAAAGCAGGTGATGCGGATGTGTTGGCACTACAAGCCGGGAACGATGCGATATTGTTTCCCATGGATGTATCAAAGGGAATAAAGGAAGTTGTGAAAGCTGTTAGGAGATTGAAGATATCAAAAAAAGAGCTTGATGCGAAGGTTAGAAAAATCCTTGCCGCAAAATACAGGCTTAACCTTAGAAAATTTCAAAAGATTAATCCAGATAATCTTTCCGCTAAAATAAATTCCCCAGAAGCTAAATTATTGAGGCACAAACTGTATGAAAAGGCCATCACGGTAGTGACCAATAAAAATAACTATTTGCCTATCAGAATAATCGATACAACGAGCTTTGCCTCATTGAGTATTAACCATTCGGGCAAGAGCATGTTTCAATCCACATTGGATAAATATGCATTTTTTCAGCATTTCAACACCCCTGCCAATGTTGCTAGTGCAAATGAGTATAACCAGTTACTAAATAAATTAAAACATTTCGGAACCGTGGTGGTAGGTGTTCATGGCATGAACAATTCCCGCTCAAAAAACTATGGCCTTAGAGATAAGGACCTTGAATTTCTTAGATTACTTAACCAGCAAACAAACTTAACGGTAACTTTATTCGGTAATCCTTACAGTTTAAGGAATTTCAAAGATTTTCTTCATTTGATATGTGCCTATGAAGATGTAAATGAAACCCAAAGCCTTGCCGCTCAGTTAATATTCGGTGGGATTGGTGCTGATGGTAAGCTTCCGGTTACAGCCTCCATTGATTTTCCGGCTAAAACTGGCCTCAAAATTCAAAATATAAATAGATTTCGATATTCCACACCCGAGGACGTAGGATTGGATTCCTATACCTTAAATAAAATCAACAGCATAGTTGCAGAAGCCATAAATGATGAAGCAACACCTGGGGCTCAGGTATTAGTAGCCAGAAATGGTACAGTTGTGTTCGAGAAATCATACGGCCATTTCACCTATGAGAAAGTTAATCCAGTGGATGCCTCAACCATATATGACCTGGCGTCAATTACAAAGGTAGCAGCTACCCTCCAAACTGTAATGTTCATGCAAGAGCGTGGCTTGATCGACCTGGACAAAAAAGCCTCTTATTATCTAAAGGAACTTAAGGGCACTAATAAAGAAAATTTGATCCTCAGGGATATTCTCACCCATCAATCAGGATTATGGTCATTTCTGCCGCATTGGGAACAAACCATTACCGAAGATGGGTTTGATACTGCTTATTACAGCCGAAATCCCAATGAGAAATATTCTATGCAGGTTTCCCCAAATTTATACAGCATACCCTCCTTGGAGGATTCATTGTGGAAATGGACTGTTGATTCAAAATTAAGAGAGAAGGAATACCGAATTCCATACGATTACAAGTATAGTGACATGGGTTATTACATTCTTAAAAGGTTGGCCGAACATAACTTGAACCAACCTATTGAGGATTTTCTTGAGCAAAATTTCTATGCTCCCTTGGGTATGGAGACTACAAGCTTTTTGCCACTTAATAAATTCCCAATTGGTCAAATTGCCCCAACAGAAATAGATACTTTATTCAGGGGGACTGCTGTTCAGGGAATGGTGCATGATGAAGGAGCTGCCCTGTCAGGGGGAATAGCTGGGCATGCGGGGCTGTTTAGTAATGCCAATGATCTCGCCAAAATGATGCAGATGAATCTCAATAATGGATATTATGGTGGATCTCAATACTTTCGGCCTGAAACTATTAATGACTTCATCAAAAAGCAATATCTGCCAAACCGAAGAGGGATAGGATGGGATAAACCCGCGGAGGTCTTTAACGGGCCAACATCGGACTATGCTTCACCATTAACTTTTGGTCATACAGGTTTTACGGGTACGGCAGCCTGGGCAGACCCTGAATTTGACCTGGTATTTGTCTTTCTTTCAAACCGGGTTTATCCCGACCGTAGTAAGGTAAACCTCCTTAAAAACAATATTCGCCCAAGAATCCAGGAAGTGATTTATCAATCCATATTCCAGTTTCAAAAAACAAACCATCCATGAAACCGTAAAGTAAGTAAGTTTGTTATATGCTATAATTCTTTTAATTTAATAAGGAAAGCTGGAAATTTGAATTATGAAGATAGGAATAGTTTGTTATCCTACATTTGGAGGTAGTGGTGTAGTGGCAACCGAACTTGGTAAAGCTCTTGCAAAAGAAGGACATAGTATCCATTTTATTACATACTCACAACCAACAAGACTGGATTTCTTTAACGAGAACCTTTTTTATCATGAAGTAGATATTCGAACATATCCACTTTTTGATTATCCGCCATATGAACTGGCACTTGCCAGCAAAATGGTTGATGTTGTAAAGCATGAAGGATTGGACCTGCTTCATGTACACTATGCCATCCCTCATGCCTCTGCTGCATATATGGCAAAGAAAATATTGGAAACCGAGGGATCAAGCATCCCGGTAATTACCACCCTCCATGGCACAGATATTACATTGGTTGGTAAAGATGCTTCATATGCTCCTGTTGTAACTTTTAGTATCAATCAATCCGATGGGGTTACAGCAGTATCAAAGGATCTAAAAAAAGATACGTTTCAGCATTTCAAAATTACCAAGGACATAAAAGTCATACCTAATTTTATTGATCTTGAAAGGTTCAGAAAACAAAAGAAAGACCACTTTAAAAAAGCCATTTGTCCCAATGGCGAGAAGTTGATCGTGCACACTTCAAATTTCCGCAAAGTAAAAAGAGTAGACGATGTGGTAAAGATTTTTTTCAAAATTTTAGAACATGTACCGGCAAAACTATTATTGGTAGGTGATGGGCCAGAGAGAAATCACGTTGAAGAACTTGCCCGGGATTTGGGAATTTGGGAGGATATTCGCTTCCTGGGGAAACTGGAAGCGGTTGAAGAAGTGCTTTCCGTGGCAGACCTCTTCCTCATGCCTTCTGAAAAGGAAAGTTTCGGGCTTGCTGCCCTAGAGGCGATGGCTTGCGAGGTACCCCTTATTTCTTCAAATGCGGGAGGAATACCAGAGCTTAACGTTCATGGAGTCACAGGCTTTTTGAGTGAAGCAGGGGATATTGAGGATATGGCAAAGAATGCCCTACACATTTTGAGTGCTGACAATCTAGCTACTTTTAAAGCCAATGCACTCGCCAGGGCCAGGGAATTTGATATAAGCATTGTTTTACCCCAGTATGAAGAATTTTACGAAAGTATTTTAGAAAATTATTCAACTAAAATGCATTCTGTATAATTAAATGTTGAAAAAAATATATTTTAAATTGTAACCATATTCAATTAATTTTGCAATGGTTTTATTTCTGAGTAAAGACTAGCTAAAGAAAGAATCAAGATGAAATCGAACAATGCGGGCATCAAGGTTTTTAAAAACCCTATTATTGATAAACTAACCAGGACTCATATATCAGTTCCACTCACTCTTTTTTCTATTTATTCCGGGGCATTGTTATATTATAGCATTACTCATACGGAGCTCTCATTGGTATCTACACGCTCTTTATTTATTTTAGGTCTGCTTTCGTTTACATTAACTGAATATTTGATTCATAGGTATTTGTTTCATATGGATACCCATACTGAACAAAGAAAGAAAACCCAATATGTTATTCATGGTGTGCACCACGAGTACCCAAAAGACAAGTCACGTCTTGCCATGCCGCCCATTGCGAGTATTACCCTGGCCACAGCCTTGTTGTTTATATTTCGTTTAGCAATAGGGGATTTAGTCTTCTCCTTCCTTCCCGGATTTTTAATGGGTTATGCAGGATATTTATTTGTACATTATATTCTCCATGCTTACCAACCGCCAAAAAACGGATTTAAGATTCTTTGGATTCATCATGGGATACATCATTATAAGAACCCTGAAAAAGCGTATGGTGTATCCTCTCCTTTATGGGATTATATATTCCGAACCATGCCATAAAGGAATTAACTGATTAATCTTTCAGTTTTAATTGAATATAACTTCCTGATTTCTTAAACCATATTTATCGATCCGTTTGGGATCAATTGTATAAATTAGTTAGCTTTAAGATTACCCTTTTAGATAATGCTTGGCTATAGATTTTCAAAATATATTAATAAGACTGGTTCAAAAAGGCCATTTGATAACCTCCTGAATCTCTTTAAACAGTTGATAGTTATTACATCGGGAGACGTAGCTGAAACTTTGTCCTGGATGAACGAACTGGACAGGCAGTATAAAATGACCCCAGAAGATTATGGCATGGGTGATTTTATCGAAGACCTTAAAAAGAAAGGATATATAACCGATGATAATGAAAGTGGTGAATTTAAAATTACTGCTAAAAGTGAAATGGACATTAGGAGAAGTGCCCTGGAAGAAATTTTTGGTAAATTGAAGAAATCCCAAAAAGGTGACCATACCACGAATTTTAGCGGAAACAACGATGAAACAGGGACAGATCTACGCGATTTCGAGTTTGGCGATTCCTTCGACCAGATTTCCATGACCGATTCCCTAAAAAATGCCCAAATTAACCATGGATTGGGAGATTTTAGCTTGACCGAAGACGACCTGGAAGTAGTGGAGAAAGAGTACAAGACCCAAACTTCCACGGTATTGATGATCGATATTTCGCATTCCATGATCTTATATGGTGAAGACCGGATCACCCCGGCCAAAAAAGTAGCTATGGCATTATCGGAGTTAATCACCAGGAAGTACCCAAAGGATACACTTGATATTATTGTTTTTGGCAATGATGCCTGGCAAATCCAGATCAAAGACCTTCCCTATTTAAAAGTTGGGCCATACCACACTAATACTGTAGCTGGTTTGGAGCTTAGCCTAGATTTGCTTAGAAAAAGGAAAAACAAGAACAAACAGATTTTCATGATCACTGATGGCAAGCCTACCTGCTTAAAACAGGGTATAAGATATTATAAAAACAGCTTCGGGCTTGATGATAAGATCATAAATAAAACCCTGAACCTTTCTGCCCAATGCAGAAAATTAAAAATCCCAATCACTACATTCATGATTGCAACAGACCCTTATTTGAAAGCTTTTGTCAGGGAGTTTACCAAGGTAAATAATGGTAATGCATATTATAGCAGTTTAAAAGGATTGGGGCATCTAATCTTTGAAGATTATAAAAGGAACAGAAGAAAAAATTTGTAGATAGCAGAATGAAAGAATTGAGGAAAATAAGTACCCTGCGGGAGTTGAAAGCTTCTGGTTATCAATCAATATCCATAAAAGAAGAACTGCGAAACAACTTAATCCTTAAGCTAAAAGCTGGAGTAACCGCATTTGTTGGCATTTGGGGTTATGAAGAAACGGTGATTCCTGACCTGGAAAGGGCGATCCTATCCATGCATGACATCAATCTGCTGGGTTTAAGAGGACAGGCCAAAACCAGGCTTGCAAGATTGATGACTGAGCTATTGGATGAGTATATCCCAGTTATTAAGGGATCGGAATTGAATGATGACCCGTTTAACCCGCTTTCACGGTTCGCAATAGACTTGATCTTGGAAAAAGGAGACGAAACCCCGGTCGAGTGGATGCACAGGGACATGAGATATACTGAAAAATTAGCCACTCCTGATGTTTCCATTGCTGACCTGATAGGTGATGTTGACCCCATTAAGGCCGCAACTTTAAAATTACCTTATTCCGATGAAAGGGTTATTCATTTTGGATTGATACCCAGGTCTCATCGTGGAATTTTTGTAATTAACGAGTTGCCCGATCTGCAACCTAGAATACAAGTGGCCCTTTTTAATATTCTTCAAGAAGGAGATGTTCAAATTAGGGGATTTAAACTCAGGTTACCGCTTGATTTACAGTTTGTATTTACCGCTAATCCAGAGGATTATACAAACCGTGGCAGTATCGTAACCCCATTAAAAGATAGGATCGATAGCCAGATTATTACACATTACCCAAAAAACATAGAAACCGGAAAAAAAATCACAGCTCAGGAATCCAAAATCAAGACAGCCCAAAAAGCATTGGTAAAAGTGAGCGAAATAGCCAAAGACCTGATCGAACAGATTGCCATAGAAGCAAGATTAAGTGAATATGTAGATGAGAAAAGTGGTGTCTCTGCCAGATTGACCATATCTGGACTTGAAAATCTTTATAGTGCCGCAGAGAGAAGGGCCTTAAAAAACAGAGAGACATCTTCCCAGGTAAGGATTTCCGACTTTCAAGGTGTTATCCCCTCCATTACTGGTAAGATTGAGCTGGTATATGAAGGAGAACAGGAGGGGGCAGGAATCGTAGCACAAACATTAATTGGAAAAGCAATTCGATCCCTTTTTACCAATTACTTCCCCAATCCGGAAACAGCCAGAAAGCAAAAAGATAAAAATCCATATAAATCAATAATTGATTGGTTTAGGCAGGGTAATACGCTGGACCTGATTATGGACGATCCAGCAGAAGTATTTCATAAAACCCTGCGTAAAGTCCCGGGACTTGAAAAATTAGTAACTCAATTTCAAGGTGATGCAGATAAAGAAACCCAGATGCTGTTGATGGAATTCGCTCTACACGGCTTATCAGAATTCAGCATCGTGAGCAAGAGTCAAATGGAAACGCAGAGCCAGTTTAAAGATTTGGTTAGTAATCTCTTTACCATGCCCGAATCAGAAAATGGGGATGATGAAGATCTGGATTTAAATTAGCACACTAGTGGCCCAGATATTACATCATGACACTGAAGGAATTAAATCGAATAGCCAAAAAAGGAGAAAACCAGACCGTGGAGTTCAAAAAAAAGGTTGACTTTCCGGAAAAAGTGGTAAAAGAAGTAGTAGCCTTTGCCAATACAAAAGGAGGAAATTTGTTTATAGGAATTGAAGATGATGGCTTGATATCGGGTTTGAAATACCCTGATGAAGAAACTTATTCCCTAAACAATGCCATCCATTCCATGTGCAAACCAAAGATCAATTATCAGATCCACAAAATTTCAATTTCAAAGAAAAGGTCGGTACTGCACTACAAAATTTTCTCCAATGGCACCAGGCCACATATCGTATTATCCGATTCAGGGGAATCAAATGCATATATCCGCGTTGACGATAAAAGCATCAAAGCAAGCAGGGAGATAAAGGCAGTTATTGGCGGAAGAAATCACCCAAAGGACATCAAATTTACTTATGGAGATTATGAAAGCATGTTAATGCACTATTTGCTGGACAACGGGACCATAACCCTAAATCAATTTGTTGAGAGTACAGGATTGTCCAAAAAAAAAGCTTCAAAAATCCTCGTGACCCTGGTTTTAGCTAATGTTTTAACTGTAGAACCTGGAGAAAAAGAAGATCAATATCAACCACTGGTTACGGAATAATACCTTTATACAGAATTAATCTTCAAATCTTAAAATATATATAAAATTGGTAGTTAATTGATTTAATTTTGCGGAACCTGCTGAGTATTTATTTTAATGGGGAAGACCAAAAAGTTGGAGAAGATATTTGTTCTTGACACCTCTGTCATTCTTTATGAAAGCAATTCCATTATGAACTTCGATGAGCACGATGTGGCAATCCCCATCACCGTGCTTGAAGAACTGGACCAATTTAAAAAGGGAAATGATATTATAAACTTTGAAGCCAGGGAATTTATCAGGCTGATGGATGGATTGGCAGATGGCCACACCTTGCAGGATTGGATCCCCCTAAATGGAAAATCAAAAGGCAATTTTAAAGTATTGATGTCGACCAGTAATGATATTGATGCCACTAAAATATTTGCCGCCGAAAAGGCTGACCACAGAATACTTAATGCTGCCCTAAACCTGCAAAAAGAGGCGAAAGGCAAAAAGGTTATACTGGTATCAAAAGATATTAACCTAAGACTGAAAGCAAAATCCCTAAAGCTCCCCTCTGAAGATTACTCCACGGGAAAGATCAAGAATGTTAGCTCCTTATTTTCAGGTAAAAGTGTCTATGATGACATATTGGTAGATAAAATCAATGCCCTATATGAAACCGGATCAGTACAGGCTAGCGAAATTCTGGGGGAGACAAAACCCATCTGTAACAACTATTATATATTACGCAATGAAAAAAAATCAGTATTGTCATATTATAATCCTGATACCGAGTCTATTGAAAAAGTAGAAAAGCGCAAAGTTTATGGCATTAAACCCAGAAACGCGGAACAAACTTTTGCCATTCATGCCATATTGAATCCCATTGTTAGATTAGTTTCTCTCAGCGGTGTTGCCGGTACCGGCAAAACACTGATCGCATTGGCCGGAGCCCTGGAGCAAAAAAGGGACTTTAAACAGATATACCTGGCCAGGCCCATCGTGCCATTAAGCAACAAAGATATCGGTTATCTGCCCGGGGATATCAAGTCGAAATTAAACCCCTATATGGAACCCTTGTGGGATAATTTAAAATTCATTCAAAATCAGTATAGGGAAAGTGATAAGGAATATGCCAGGCTCACGGAGATGGTAAATAGTGAGAAATTGGTGATTACCCCTTTAGCATATATCAGAGGTAGAAGTTTATCAAACATATGTTTTATTGTTGATGAAGCCCAAAACCTAACCCCACATGAGGTGAAGACCATCATCACCAGGGCCGGTGAAAATACCAAACTTATTTTTACCGGGGACATCAATCAAATTGATACCCCCTACCTTGACTCTCAAAGCAACGGGCTCTCCTACATGATCGACCGCTTGAAGGATCATCCGCTATATGCCCATGTTACCCTGGAAAAAGGCGAACGTTCGGAATTGGCAAACCTGGCCAACGATCTGTTGTAGTTTGAGTGTGAGTGAGAGAGTGTGTGAAATCAAACTCACTCTCAAACCCAAACTCACACTTTAATAGAATTTGACTTATATTTAGTATTCCATTGAAATAACTTTAACCCATGCCATCTATTATCCCAGGCTACGAATATGACATCTTCATCAGTTATCGCCAGAAGGATAATAAAAGGGATGGATGGGTATCGGAGTTCGTAGAAACTTTAAAGGATGAGATTGAGGCTACCTTCAAAGAAGACATATCTATCTACTTTGATGAAAATCCCCATGATGGCCTGCACGAACACCACGAAGTAGATGATTCATTAAGAGAAAAACTCAAATGCCTGATTTTCATTCCGATTGTATCCCAAACCTATTGCGATCCTAAAGCTTTTGCCTGGGAACATGAATTCAAAGTGTTCATCAAGCAAGCCAGTAATGATGAATTTGGATTGAAAACTAAACTTACTGGTGGAAATGTGGCAAGTAGAGTATTGCCAGTCAAAATCCATGATTTGGACAGTGAAGATCAACAATTATTTGAATCTGAAGTGGGTGGTGTAATGCGGTCGATTGATTTTATTTATAAAGATACAGGGGTGAATAGGCCCTTAGCACCT
>CBDVAV010000054.1:0-12627 GCA_965372055.1 uncultured bacterium
CTCAATCATGCAGGAAGCAGTAAAACTTATTAATGGTAGATATAAGGTGGAAGCAAGTGGTGGGATTACCGAAAAGAACATCAGGGAGGTTGCCGAATGCGGAGTTGACTATATTTCGGTTGGGGCCTTAACCCACAGTGTTAAAAGCCTGGATATTAGCCTTAAAGCAATGTGAGTTTTGAAAAAAAGAAATATTATTGCACAAATATTCGTTGATAGAAATTGATCCATAATCTATTTGAAGAGGCTATATAATGATTGTAAAAACCAGGAAGAATAAGCTAAGAACAGGCACTTATATAAAATTGGGACTTAAAAACATATTAAAAGAACAGTGGTGGGTACTTTTAATTCTATTGGCAATATTCAGTGGGGCATTTATTTTCCCCTCAAATTGGTGGTTTATTGGAGGCACAATCGCCTATATTTTGTACTTGTTATTCTGGGTTATACAATTTGCAGGAATCACCCAGATGGATCAAAGTAAAATACTTTTTGAAAAATTAAGCTATGAGATAGACAGCCGCCAGGTGTTGATAAAATTTAGTTCAAAACAGGGGATGCCAATAAAATGGAATCAAATTAAAAGGGCTCTCAAAGGTAAAGATTACTATCTGTTGATCATGTCAAAAGCTCAATTCATTCATCTGCCGTTCAGGGTTTTTAACACCGAGAATGAAAGGAAATTTGTTGAGACAATCCTGAAAAGAAAAGGATACATAAAATAGATACTATCAAGAAGGGCAGTCGAAATAAAAACCTTAGTTTATCGGAAATAAAAGTTAAGATAGCATCATTTTGTGCCTACCAAGAAAGATCGATCAATGAAGTCAATGATAAGCTGGCCACTTTTTCAATTTCATCAATTGAAAGAGATCAAATTATCCAGGGATTAATCAATGAAGGCTTTCTGAACCAAAGCCGCTTTGCCATTGCCTATGCCGGAGGTAAATTTAGAATGAAAAAATGGGGCAAGGTGAAAATTGCCTACCATCTTAAGCACCATGATCTGGATGAAACAATTATCCAAAATGCCCTTGAATCCCTTGACCAAACTGAATACCTGGATACAATTGAAAACTTAATAATTACAAAAGCTAAAACAGTGAGTGGCAAAAACAGTTATCAAAAAAAGCACAAAATAGCTCAATTTATGACTACAAAGGGTTTTGAACCCGAAATAATCTGGGAAATTATTGAGAAACTCAAACTAGGTTGATTCGCTCTCTTTTCAAGTAATTATTGAATTAATTAATTTAGAAAGTCAGAGCAATAGATAACTTGAAATCGGGAAGAAGGCTTGAAAAATGATTATAAAGTAAAAAATTATTACTCATGAAGAAAGTCTTTTATTGGGGTATCCGGATCATTCCTGCTTTAATTCTATGGCAAACACTTTACTTTAAATTCAGCGGTGCAGATGAATCTGTTTATATTTTCACAACCATGGGCATGGAACCTTGGGGAAGGTATTTAACAGGAACTGGAGAACTGATCGCTGGTTTGGCCATAATAATTCCCAGGTATTCGTGGAAAGGGGCAGTATTGGCAATTGGGTTAATGGCCGGGGCTATCTTTTCCCATCTTACTACCCTTGGAATTGTGGTATTGGACGATGGGGGCTATTTATTTGGATTGGGCATCACGGTGTTGATATTTAGCTTAATTATCCTGTATTCAGAAAAAAACAAGGTGGTTGGTTCGCTTAAATAAAAATGATTTTGACAGAATGGTTTTTAACTTATATTTGTGGGATTTTAAAAAAACTGACCTAACCTAATCAAAATCAACACTTTATTTTGAACTTTAATTGCAAGAATTAAGTTTGGGGTTTATGGAATTATCAACAGCTTGTAAAAATGTATTGGAACAACTATCCAGGGTAACCAATGAGATCAAAGAAAGTGATTTCATAAAACCGGTACCTTCCCTTAACCAATCAACCTTAGGTCAACATGTAAGGCATACCTTGGAATTCTTTATTTGTCTGATAGACGGTTATAATACCGGCTTCGTTAGTTATGACAAAAGAAAGCATGATAAAGATCTTGAAAGTGATAAGTCACTGGCATTATCAGTGATACAAAAAGTTATGCTTTTCCTGGATAAAAATCCTGTTGACAAAGAGTTTATGCTTGAAGCCAGTTATGACCCCAACAGTGATATTAGCCAGTCAGTTAAATCTACCTATTACAGGGAGTTAGCCTATAACATCGAACATGCCATCCATCATATGGCCATCATCAAAATAGGTATCCAAGAAATCTGCCATGAGGTGCTAATACCTGAAGGATTTGGTGTTGCAGTATCAACAATTAAATATAATAAAACACAGGCCCAAGCTCAAGACTCCTAATTTCATATTTTGAGCAGTAAAGGATATTTCATGGGAGTATTCAAAAAAATCCGAAACAGTAATTTTTTTATCCGTCTAAGAAGTTGGGAATTCTGGCCTTTTGAACTGATTTACATTCCTGTATTTTTATATTGGATCTGGCTTGCTATTAAAGCGAGGTCATTGTTTTTCTTCTCTGCATCAAATCCCGGAATAAAATATGGAGGCATGCTGGGGGAATCAAAAATCAAGATATTGGACAAAATAAAAGCTGAATTGAAGCCTAAAACTCTATTTATTGCCGATAGAACCCCAGATAATGAAGTATTGAAGCAAATAAATATTAATGAATTGAGTTATCCCTTGATCTTCAAACCAGATATTGGTGAAAGGGGAACCAATGTGTCAAAAATTAATAATTCGGAAGAAGCAGCTGACTATGTAGAAAAAGCCCACTTTGATTTTTTAATTCAGGAATACATAGATTATCCTATAGAGTTAGGGGTGTTTTATTATCGTTACCCCAACAGGGTATCTGGAAGAGTTAGCTCAGTGGTAATGAAAGAAATGCTAAATGTTGAGGGTGATGGTAAATCAACCATGAGGGAGCTTATTTTACAAAAACCAAGGGCTAAATTACAACTGGAACCCCTGGAAATCACTCACAGCACATTAATGAACAAAGTCATCCCTGATGGTGAAAAACTTGTACTTGAGCCCATTGGCAATCATTGTCGCGGTACAGCCTTTTTAAACGGAAACCATCTTATAAACCGAACCTTGGTGAAAGCTTTTGATAAAATAGCATTGGATATTGAAGGGTTTTACTTTGGCAGGTTTGATTTGAAATGCAATTCAATTGAAAATCTTTATCAAGGCAAAGTCAAAATAATGGAACTCAATGGTGCCGGCTCCGAGCCTGCTCATATTTATCACCCTGGCACCCCTATTTCAAGAGCCTATGCTTCTTTGTTTCAGCATATGAGAACACTTTTGAAAATCAGTGTCATGAACAAGAACCTGGGTGTAAATTATATGAGTTTTAAAGATGGGCTTCATGTACTTAAACAAATGGCCATCTTGAAAAAACTTGGACTGGTAAGTTCCTGATAATTAATGGAAATCCTTACTGCACTATTGGTAGGCTTCTTTTTTAGCTTTATTGGATCGATTCCACCGGGAAGCATTAATCTTAGTGTCTTACAATTGGCCGTCCAGGGGAATGTGGCTGCGGCTTTCAGGTTTATTTTTGCTTCTGCGGGCATAGAATTCATATATGCCTACATCGCCATCAGATTTCAGATATTGATCACTTCATCCCCTTTCGTGATACAAAACTTCCATATCATATCCGCATTGGTAATGGTACTGCTTGGCATTATTAACTTGTTCAGCCCTAAGAATCCTGGAAAATTGGCAAAAAAATTAGCCAACAGCGGATTTCGTAAGGGCATGATCATCAGTATTTTGAACCCGTTGGCAATTCCCTTTTGGATTGGGATAACTGCTTATCTACAGAGTAACGAGTGGATCGTGATCAACAACAGTACAATATTCCCGTACATAACCGGAATCTCCCTGGGCACATTCGCACTGCTTACCGTGATTGCCATGCTATCTTCCAAGGTTGCCCCCTATCTTCAGAATCCTTCCTTGATCAAGAAAATCCCGGGATTTGTATTGCTTGCCCTTGGATTGTATGCATTTTATAAATTCCTGGCCGGATAAATATTTCTGCCAGCATACCAACTTCTTAAAGACAGTGCCAAAATTATTGGTATCAAGGAATGATGCAGTTGTTGTGGCAAGACATACCACATAAGTAGAATGATCAACATTAAAACCGCGATTCCCTGGAAATATTTTTTCGCCCAATTTGGTGGCCTTCTTTTCAATAATAAAAGTGTTAAGGGAAAGTGGACAGGAACAGCCCACAATAAATTATGGTTATAAGCTGATGCATGGTCAGTAGCCACCCACAGCAGGAAAAAAAGCCAGCCTAAAATCCCCATCAAACTGAATAATCCAATATCAATCCCCTTTTTATAGATGTTTTTTCTCCATCCATAAAAAGTAATGATAGCCATCAATATAAAAAAAGTCCAGAATGCCATTAACGGTGTGATTTTGCTGGCCATAGATGGTGCAGCGACACTTTCATAAGTAGTAATAGTTCTTTTTACCAAAGGTGCAGTTGAACTGTCATTCTTTAAACTTGCATGACTGAATGCCTCAAAAATGTAATCGGGTAAAAACATGTACTCATCGGGTGCTAATCTTTTATCCATGGGCAGGCCTAAACAAAGGTCTATTCCAAGATTGCCCCAAGGTTGCTCTTTATTATAGATATCCACCAACTCCCTGAAATTATAATCAACTTTTAGATAAGAATGGTCAAATGCAAGATCATCCCCAAAAACTGAGATCAATGCATCCCTGATCCTGGAAGAACAATTATCGTAGAAATAATCGTACATGTAATATTGGTTTTCGGGCAAGTTGTTATTTTCCAAAAAATCAAATATCCTTTGTTTTTGTACCTGGTTTAAATTAAGCACTTGTTCATAGAGCGATCTGTTGTAATATATGTAGGTAGTTTTAAATTGCTGATATTGATACCTGGAAAGTTTGTAATTTAAGTGACCTTTGGCAAAATTCAGGTAGAAATTAGGCTGATCAAAATCAAAGGTGCCATAATTATAGACCCAATCAATTCTATTTTCTGGATCAAAAACCCTGAAAGCAGAGTGTCCAAAGGAAGTAAAAAGATCGGCTTGTCCAGAGCCTGCAGTAATTACAGTAATCTCTGCTTTGGAAGATAACTTAATGCTTTGAGCTTTTGCTCTACTGGAAATGATAAAAATAGAACTAAGAATTAAGAGCCTTATTCCTGCCATCTTAAATAGTTATTGAAATGCCAAAGGTGTTTAAATAATTTTGCCCAAGCAAATTCCCATTCAGTTTGGCAAGCTCCGATTTCTCTTGTAATTTAAATGCATGAAGGGTTCACTTCCAGATCAATTTAATTTAATATCCAAAACCACGTTTGGCAGATCAGTAAATGCGTCTAAAGTATTGCTAAGCTATGCCATATCACGATTTACAGGAATTCCAAAACATTCTGGAATGCCCATTAGCATTTCCTTTGAACCAACCACCTCCTGTAATTTGAGATGCCCTGAATGTCCTTCGGGATTGAGGTCATTTAGCAGGCCTACTGGATCATTGGATAACGAACTGTTTAAAAACGTTATCGATCAATTGGCTGACAAGCTTTCTTACTTGATTTTTTATTTCCAGGGTGAGCCCTATTTACACCCTGATTTTCTCAAATTAGTGAATTATGCAGCCTCAAAGGGCATTTATACCGCTACCTCAACCAATGCACATTTTCTGAATTCAGAAGCAGCCAGGGAAACTGTCGAGTCTGGATTGGACAGGCTTATAATCTCGATTGATGGTACTACGCAAGAAACCTATCAATCGTACCGAATAGGTGGTAATTTGGAAAAAGTTTTAGATGGAACCAGGAATATCACCACCTGGAAAGAAAAATTGGGATCTAAAAAACCGCACACTATTTTCCAATTCCTGGTGACAAAGCCCAACCAACATCAAATAAAAGAATTGGATGCCCTGAAAACCAAGTATGGTGTCGACCAGGTAGTATTTAAGACTGCCCAAATCTATGACTTTGAAAATGGCTCACCTCTAATACCTACTATTGAAAAATATTCCCGGTACCGAAAAAACGGCGATGGAACTTATCATATAAAAAACCAGCTCCTGAACCACTGCTGGAAAATGTGGCATTCATGTGTTATCACTTGGGATGGGAAGGTGGTACCATGCTGTTTTGATAAAGATGCTGACCATGTAATGGGAGATCTCAGAGAAAACTCATTTCAAGAGGTTTGGAAGGGAGAAGCCTACCAACAATTCAGGGCTACACTTATGAAGTCACGCGATGAAATAGATATGTGCCGGAATTGTACCGAGGGCACTAAAATTTTTGTAGAAGGGTAAAGGATCACAGATTATTTGGATTGATGGATAGTACGGATTCGTTTCATCATGGATTTTTAGATATAATAACAAGTTTAAGATTGTTATATGAGAATTGTGGGCGTTGATTTAGCCAAATTGATTTCTCAAACTGATTACATTAAATTTTTTTCTTAATTTAGAATTAACTTTAGTTAATTGGTAAAAGAAGTAGATCCCTAATGCAAACGGGTGAAAACTATAATATAGCAGTGATCGGTCCTATCCCAAAGGATCACATCACAACTCATAAGGGGGAGGTAATTCAAAAATATGGATGTGTTACCCATCCTGTCATTGCACTTTCCAAACTTACTGATGGGAATGCGAATATATATCCAATCACCCATGTTAGGAAAAAAGATGTTGCTGAAATAAAAGACTTGTTATCTCAATATCCCGGAATTGAGTTGGAAGGTATTGGGTCTGAATCAGACCAAGGTGATGTTATACGGTTAAAATTCTTGGATCAGAATAACCGGGTGGAAAAGCAAACCGGTTTTATGAATCCAATAACGCAAAAAGACCTTCAAGACTTTTTGCATTGTGATGTTTATGTTTTTGTACCAGTCAGCGATTTTGAGATATCACTGGATGCCTTGAAATACTTGAAACAAAACAGTAAGGGAACCATAATTTTTGATGCACATGGGCCAACTAATTCTGTGTCAATCTCCGGCGATCGTTTTAAAAAATTTTGGATTGACAGAGATCTTTGGCTGCCTTACATCGATGTTTTGAAGATGAACCTGGAAGAAGCTTATTGCAGTTGGTTTCCCCGTGATTACGATGGTGAAAGTACGATTGAAAGCGAAAAAGTTGATGATCAAAAATTAAGAAATTTTGCCAAACACTGTTTGAAAGCTGGTGTTAAAGCTATTTTTATAACTTTGGATGAAAGAGGGTGCATGTTGTATACCAATAAAGAAGGGGAATACAACGAAGAATTGATCCCCCCGGTTAAAGTGGCAAAAGTTATTGATACCACTGGTGCTGGTGATTCATTTGCAGGAGGGCTAGCGTTTGGTTTATTGGAAAATAGGTTGGATTTTCAAAAAGCTGGCAAATATGCTAATGCAATAGGTGCCCAGCGTACCCAGGGATCTACATTTGAAGTGTTCAAATCAAAAGAGGAAACCGATAAAATGATTTTAGATAACTATGGAATTGATTGATCATGGAAAATTGGAAGCTTGTATTTTTGATTTAGATGGCGTAATCGTAGATACTGTTGAATATCATTTTACTGCCTGGAATAAACTTGCAAAAGAATTGAAAATCCCTTTTACAAAACAGGACAATGAAACACTGAAGGGGGTTAGCAGAAAAGGATGCTTGGATATAATACTTGAACTTGGTGACCTTCAGTTAGATGAAATCACAAAACAAAAGTTGCTGGATAAAAAAAACAACTTGTACCGAGGTTATATATCCCAGATGACACCAAAAGAGGTCTTGCCTGGTATTATTGAATTCCTTGGTGAATTGAAAGAAAGCGGTATTCGCTTAGGTTTGGCTACTTCCAGTAAAAATGGGAAACTGATTCTTAAACAGGTTGGGTTAAGTAATTACTTTGATGCCATGGTTGATGGAACAATGATCACAAATGGCAAACCAGACCCTGATATATTCTTAACTTGTGCGAAAATACTTAATGTAGTACCTAATAATTGTATTGTTTTTGAAGATGCTGTGGTTGGAATCGAGGCAGCGATACGTGGTGAAATGCGAACTATTGGAGTAGGATCATCAGGAATACTTAAAGATGCAGATCACGTTATCAGTGGTTTCGAAGACTTTAGTTTTGAGAAATTGAATTCCTTTTTCTCAAAAGATATTATTTAATGCGGATAACATAAAACATGAAACAATACCTTCAAATAGATAAATGGAACATTGTCGAGAACGGCTTTAATCCTGAGTACAACCGTATCTCTGAAAGTATTTTCAGTATAGGCAATGGCATGATGGGACAACGTGCAAACTTTGAGGAAAGATACAGTGGGGATTCTCTTCAGGGAAGCTATGTAGCAGGGGTTTATCAGCCTGATAAAACCAAAGTTGGCTGGTGGAAAAATGGTTACCCCGAATATTTTGCCAAGGTAATCAATTCTCCCAATTGGATTGGAATAGATATAAAAATTGAAGATGAGTACCTGGATTTGGCTACGTCAGAAATCAAAGAATTCAGGAGAACTTTAAACATGAAGGATGGATACCTGGAACGATCCTTTATTGCCAAACTAAAAAGTGGCAAGGAACTTCAAGTAAATGTCAAAAGGTTTTGTAGTATCTCCAATCCAACAATAGGGGCCATCAGGTATTCTATAACACCCTTGAATTTTAGCGGTCAGGTTAATGCAACTGCCTATATTGATGCTGACGTTATAAACGAGGATGCCAACTACAATGAAAAGTTTTGGGAGGAAGAAGAAAATGTAGCCGAAAATGGTCTGGCCTTTATCACTGCGAAGACAATAAAGCTTGATTTTCATGTTTGTGTTGGGATGCAATGCCGAATAGAACAACATGGACAGATAGTTAATTATGAATCTGAAATAATAAAAAAGGACAAATATGCTGCTTTTGTGATCCCGTTAAATTTAAAACAAGGATCAGAAACAGTCATTTATAAATATGCCGCAATAGTTTCTTCTATAAATCATGAAAAAAATAATCTTACAGAATTTTGTGAACAAGAATTGAAAAGCGCTTATCAAAAGGGTTTTAGTACCTTATTGGAAGAGCAAAAAGAAGCGTGGGCGCGAAAATGGGATCAAAGTGATATCTATATAGAAGGTGATGATGCTGCCCAGCAAGGGATAAGATTCAATATCTTCCAACTTAATCAAACCTACACTGGGGAAGATGAGCACCTTAATATCGGGCCCAAGGGATTTACAGGTGAAAAGTATGGCGGAACCACATATTGGGACACCGAGGCTTTTTGCTTGCCATTTTATCTAAGCACTGCAAATGAAAATGTAGCCAGAAACCTCCTTATCTACCGTTATAGACATTTACAAAAAGCCATTGAAAACGCCACCAAACTGGGCTTTTCGGAAGGTGCAGCATTGTACCCAATGGTAACCATGAATGGCGAAGAATGCCATAACGAATGGGAAATCACTTTCGAGGAAATTCATAGAAATGGTGCAATTGCTTATGCCATTTATGAATACATCAGGTATACCGGGGATCAAGATTATTTGCTTGATTATGGGGTCGAGGTACTGATAGCTATTTCCAGATTTTGGGCTCAAAGGGTAAATTTTTCAACTGGGAAGGGGAAGTATGTAATGTTGGGTGTCACCGGTCCAAATGAATATGAAAACAATGTAAACAATAACTGGTATACTAATTTCATAGCTGTTTGGTGTTTAAAATATTCACAGCAAGCCATAGAGTATTTTAAAGAAACTGATCCTGAAAGATATCAACACCTTTGTGACAATATTAACTTTGATGAAATAAACGAGCGGAAAAAATGGAGTGACATTATTGGAAACATGTATTTCCCAGCAGATGAAAAACAAGGCATTTTCCTACAACAAGATGGTTTTTTAGATAAAGAGATAATTAAAGTTAGTGATCTGGACCCTGTTCATTTACCTATCAATCAAAATTGGTCCTGGGACAGGATATTGCGATCTTGCTTCCTGAAACAAGCTGATGTATTGCAGGGTATTTGCTCCTTTGAAGAACAGTTTGATGATCAAACCATCAGACGAAACTTTGAATTCTATGAGCCAATAACCGTGCATGAATCATCACTTTCCCCCTGCATTCATGCAATTCTCGCCTCCAAGCTTGGGCATCATGAAAAGGCCTATGAATTATATCTAAGGACTTCCAGGTTAGATCTTGATGATTACAATAATGACACCGAAGACGGTTGTCATATTACCAGCATGGGTGGGACATGGATGTCCATTGTGAAAGGGTTTGCCGGAATGCGGATTAGGAATGATCAACTCCATTTTGACCCATTTATACCCAAACAATGGGACTCTTACTCGTTCAAAATCAGGTTCAGGAGCCACATTATCGAAATCAAGGTAACAAAAGATAACGTTGAAATAGACAACCACTCGAAAAAGCCCCTGGAAGTGGTAATCAGCGGGAATAAATATGAGTTAAGTAGCAATAAAAAGGAGGTTATAATGGTCTAGCTCTTAATTCATGCTGCTATTATCTTTTCAAAGGATTTTTCTCAACTCCAAAATTTACTTATATTTATTATTTAGAGACCAGTAGTTTGATCCCCAAATGCATAACATCTATGATGAAATTCGTAATGGCTTAACCTTTAACAAGTATGAGGTTGACAAATTATTGTTCGTGGAATACAACTGCCCGATTGAGGAAGAGGTGAGTGATGTATGGTCCCAATATGATTTCATAGTACATGTTTTAAGTGGTGAGAAAACCTGGAGATCAATGGATGGCAGTTGGACTGCTAGTGAAGGGGAAACCCTTTTTATTAAAAAAGGCGCATCCATTATCGAACAAGATTTTGATGACGAATTTTGCATGTTGGGGTTTTTCATTAATGATGGTTTCGTAAAGAAAATTGTACAAGAGTTAAATTTTGACTTTGGGAAATCCCCTAAAGACTCAGATTGTGACACTCATGCCATAGAAGTTAATAATGATATGATCCTGGATGGATATTTTCAATCTATGCTGGCATATTTCAGCAGACAGGGTAAACCCTCTGATTCATTGCTGATTTTAAAACTTAAAGAGTTGATTGTAAACATCATCACCGGAACAAGCAACCCCGACCTCTCCCATTATTTCAAGTCCCTTGCCACGCAGGGAGATCCGACAATTGAACAGGTTATGGATTCAAACTTCTGTTATAACCTGTCCATGGAAGATTTTGCAAAACTGTGCAACCGAAGCCTGTCATCATTTAAACGTGACTTTAAAAAAGTTTACGATATATCCCCTGGCAAATGGCTACTCATTAAAAGACTGGACTATTCAACACTATTACTTAAAAAGAACAATTTTAATGTTTCCCAAGTAGCCTTTGAATGTGGTTTCGAAGATCTATCACATTTTAGCAAAGTATTTAAAGAGCAGTTTGGAACATCCCCGGCAAATTTTAGGAAAGAATTCAACTTAGTTTGACAGTTATATCAACTTTGGCCTTTTCAGTATATTATCTGGCCTTCACAACAAAATCTATATCTGTTTTCATTACTTACTTTACATCTACAAACAAAAAAATGAATTATGCAAACAGAAGTAATCAAAACACAATGGGTAGAGCTTAGCCACAAATTAGGTAAAGAATTTGAAAAACGTGTTGCCAGGGTAGATGAAACAGGCGATTTTGTAGAAGAAAATTACCAAGACCTTAAAAGCCATGGTTATTTCTCGGCCATTATACCTGAAGAATTAGGAGGTGGAGGCGTATCCCACTCACAGATGTGTGATATTCTGAGAATAATAGGACAACATTGCGGTTCCACAGCACTATCAATGTCCATGCACAACCACCTATTGGCAGCAAACATTTGGAATTACAAAAATGGCAAAGGCGGTGAATCTTTATTGAGAAAAGTTGCAGATACCCAAATCACTTTGGTAAGTACCGGAGCCAGAGATTTCCTTGAATCCAATGGCGAAATTAAAAAAGTAAAAGACGGATATTTAGTATCAGCCACCAAGCATTTTGCAAGTCAATCTGCTACAGGGGATATGATGATAACCAGTGCCCCATATGAAGATCCGGAGTTGGGTTGGATGGTATTACATTTCCCTGTCCCATTTGATGCTGAAGGTGTTACAGTGATGAATAATTGGAATACAATGGGCATGCGGGGGACAGGATCAAACACGATAAAACTGGAAAATGTATTTGTCCCAGAATCGGCAATCGGTTTGAAGCGTCCTCAAGGTGATTTTCACCCATTTTGGAATGTTATCCTTACGGTAGCCATGCCCCTAATAATGTCGGCATACATGGGAATAGCTGAAAAAGCATACAATATTGCCCTGACTTTTGCCCGTAAAAATAAAAACCCGAAACCTTATTTGAGCTATCAGATAGGGGAGTTACACAATGAGCTCACAAATGCACAAGTACACTGGAAAGATATGGTATCCATTGCCAATGACCTGAATTTTCAACCAGTCGATGAAAATGGTCAAGCTATCCTTTCCAGGAAATCAAATTTATCAAGAGCATGCATTAGTGTTGTAACCAAAACAATGGAAGTGGTTGGAGGACAAGG
>CBDVAV010000055.1:0-12624 GCA_965372055.1 uncultured bacterium
TCTATCATATTATACAGTGATAGTATTAGTATATTCTTGATTTTTGTTCTCATGTTTCTTGTTTTTATGTTAATACATGTTTTGTCATTTTTCTAAAATTACTGCCTACTTCTAAATAACCACCATGGTGTTTATTTACCTTTCAATTTATGTTGGTTATTCCCCTAATATGCTAGGATAACCACACTTTGCTTTCTTTAATGCACTTACCACCACACCGCCCAATATATTGATAATTATTTAAAGTGTTTTTTAATGGGTTATATATATACTTACAAAAAAGGGTACAAATACGCCAAGATGATTATTTCCGAACTGGAATGGGCAGTTTATTTAATTGTTATTTTTTTCACAAGGCCTAACAGGATTCTGCTACAGTGCGATGAGGTTTACCAAACTTTAAAAGTTTAGTAAACCGAACCTGCCCACAAGACAGTAAAGGAACTAACCAATGAAAAACGGTCAACTTATTTTAGGCACTGACAAACCCGCTCCAAAGGAGTCCCTAATGGAAAACCCGAAACCCCTCCAAAGGAGTCCCTATGAGAAAACCCGAAACCCGCTCCAAAGGAATCCCTATGGGAATACCCAAAACCCGCTCCAAAGGAATCCCTATGGGAAAACCCGAAACCCGCTCCAAAGGAGTCCCTATGGGAAAACCCGAAACCCGCTCCAAAGGAATCCCTATGGGAAAACCCGAAACCCGCTCCAAAGGAATCCCTATGGGAAAACCCGAAAGCCAAGCACTATTTCATTCGGGCACGCTTAACCAAGTAAGCATTTAACACTTCATTAAAATAATTGTTGATATCAGCCTCAACAAAATCAATTTTTAATTGGCCACATTTAAGCTTAAGGTCATGATAGAATGCACTAATCTTGCTGCGATAAGTATCTTTGATTTGCGAGGGTTGGATCTTTAATTTCTCTCCACTTTCAAGATCGATGAATTCATAAGGCCTGTCTTCAAAATCAAAATTGTACTCAGTTTTGTGGTCTGTCACATGAAAAAGGAGTACCTCATGTTTATTATGCTTAAGATGCTGCAATGCTTTGAATATTTCGTCTAGCTGGTTGGTATTTTCAAACATATCACTAAATATCACGATTAAGGATCGCTTGTGGTTTTTCTCGGCAATTACGTGCAATACTTCTGCAACACTTGTTTTTTTTTCTGATGGTTTTTCCTTTAATAAATTCTCCAGGATTATAAACATCTTGTTTAGATGAGTACTGGTGGATTTAATCTGGGTCTGGATCTCAATTTGATCCGAGTAGGTGCAGATTCCCACGGCATCTCTTTGCTTGTGCAAAAGATAAGCTATTGCTGCCGATGCTAAAACAGAGAACTTTAGCTTACCTTGTGAAACGATAGGGTATTGCATGGAGGATGAATTATCTATCACCAATTGACACCTAAGGTTGGTTTCTTCTTCATATCTTTTGGTATACAATCGATCAGTACGTGCAAATACTTTCCAATCTATATTTCGCGTACTTTCGCCGGTATTATACAATCGGTGTTCTGCAAATTCAACGGAAAAACCATGATATGGAGATTTATGAAGGCCCGTAATAAATCCCTCGACAAGTTGTTTTGCCAGAAATTCAATGTTTGAGAACTCCTTAATTGTATTTAAATCGATTTTCATTCTTTTGTGGATACATTTAAGACAAACGTATTATTGTCTTTTGAGTTAATTCCAAAACCATTTTTTGGGCAAATTAAATGAATATATTGCATTTTGTTTCACAATTTTAGGGTAGTGAGTATAATTATATTATATTTAGCGGCATTATATTTTTTGAAATAGTAAGAAAATCAATATTTATTAACCAAAAATACTAGGATTGTGGAAGAGAATAATGGAAATGAAAGACAAGAGATTTTTTCTGAAAGAGTAAGAGCGGGAAAGCGCACTTATTTTTTTGATGTCAAAGCAACGCGTTCAAACGACTATTACCTAACTATTACCGAAAGCAAGAGACGATACAAAGAGGATGGATTTACTTATGAGAAGCATAAGATTTTTCTGTACAAGGAAGATTTCAACAAATTTGTGAAAGCTCTTAATAATACAGTAAACCACGTGAAGGAAGAACTTTTGCCGGATGTTGATTTTGATCAATTTGACCGGGAGCGCGAGGAGAAAGCGGCAAGGGAAAAAGCAGCAAGGGAGAGTGAAGCAAGCAGTAGTGAAGAAAGCAGTAGTGAAGAAAGCAGTAATGAAGCAAGCAGTAATGAAGAAAGCAGTAATGAAGAAAGCAGTAGTGAAGTGTCTCAAAATGAAAAACCACAGGAAGAAGAGAAAATAGAATCAGGAATAGATACCGAATTAAAATGGGAATGATCTTACCAACCTAACCTAACCTTAAGCTCTTGGATTTATTCAAGGGCTTTTTTTTGCTAAATTCAAATAAAGCCATGGTAAATAGAACCATTTTATATCTCGTATTAAGTATTATAACTTTTATTTTGCTTGGATGGATATTTTCGGATATTTTTTTCTATTTCATTGTTTCTATTGTTCTATCTTCCATTCTAAAACCTTTGACCAATTACATTAATCAAACCCAAATATTTAAAGTAAAGATTCCGAGGTTTATTGCAGTTGTGGTTTCATTTTTAATTCTATTTATTGCAGGGTCAATATTTGTAAACCTGTTTATTCCATTGGTGTCAGCACAAATTGAACTCTTAACGGGCATTAATTATTCTGGACTATTGGAAAAACTTACTATCCCACTTCAAGATATTGAAATTTTTCTGCTTGGATATAATTTGTATGATGGCGAACCTGGATTCTTAGTCGATAATCTAAAAAATGGAGTTGTCGATTTAATAGGCGAGCTTAAATTTGCCAACATATTGAATTTTGTGCTTTCAACCACTGGAAATTTGTTTATTGGAAGCATCGCGATTTTATTCATCACATTTTTTCTGCTTTTCGAAATGGTATCTATCAGGAAAAAGATGATCTCCCTTATCCCAAATAAATATTTTGAAGTGACAATTTCTGCATTTAATAAAATTGAAAAGCTATTTTCGAATTATCTAATAGGTCTCTTATTACAAATGTTTGCGATATTCAGTTTAGCTTCCATTGGATTAGGGATTTTAGGGGTAAAATATGCATTGACAATAGCAGTTTTTGCAGCTGTTGCTAATTTAATCCCATATTTGGGTCCGACGGTTGGGTCAATTTTCGGGATTATTGTTGCTGTATCAACTGGTACAAACCTGGTTAATACACAAGACTACTTGTTTTTATTTTTAAAAATAGTTTCGGTTTTTGCAGCCGTTCAGTTGATAGATAATGTTGTTTTTCAACCCCTTATATTTTCAAAAAGTGTAAGGGCACATCCATTAGAGATTTTTGTTGTTATCTTTGCCGGCGCAACCATTGGGCAGATTTTCACAAATAGCATAATAGGAGGAATGATTGGCATGATTTCAGCCATTCCCGTCTATACTATTCTTAGGGTCTCAGGAATGGAGCTTTATACTGGATTTAGACAATACAAGATCTTTAAAATTTAATCAAGTGACCTTAAGAACAGGAATTGTGGGACTCCCGAATGTCGGGAAGTCGACCTTATTTAATGCCCTTTCAACAGCAAAAGCAGAAACAGCCAATTTTCCTTTTTGCACAATTGAGCCAAACATTGGAATTGTAACAGTTCCTGATGAAAGGTTGGATATTTTAACGGAGTTGGTTTCACCTGAAAAGACAGTACCCACAACAATTGAATTTGTTGATATTGCAGGTTTGGTGGAAGGTGCGAGTAAAGGAGAGGGGCTGGGCAATCAGTTTTTGTCACATATAAGATCCGTTGATGCCATTATACACGTAATCCGTTGTTTTTCTGATGATAATGTGTCACATATTTCCGGAAATATTGACCCTGTTTCAGATAAGGAAATTATAGATACCGAATTGCAACTAAAGGACTTAGAGACAATTGAGAAGAGAATATCAAAGACTGAAAAAATCGCTAAATCCGGGGACCAAAAGGCCAAAAAGGAAATGGAGTTATATTTAAAAATCCAATCTCACTTGGAAAAGGGTTTAAACTTAAGGTCTTTAACTATGGAAAGTGAAGAATTGCCACTAATGAGAGAATTAAGTCTTTTAACCTCAAAACCAATTCTTTATGCAGCAAATGTAGATGAGGCTTCTATAGTTGCTGGCAACGAATATGTTGAGCAACTGAAAGCTTCTATCAGGGATGAGAATGTACAATTAATAAGCGTTTCTGCTGTTATTGAAGAACAGATTGCCGAATTGGAAAACCCCGATGAAAGAACATTGTTTCTTAGGGAATATGGCCTGGTAGAATCTGGATTGAGCAAGTTAATTAAGGCTTCATACAAACTTCTTAACCTAATTACCTATTTCACAGCAGGACCAAAAGAAGTGAGGGCATGGACAATAATTGATGGCTGGAAGGCACCTCAGGCGGCGGGTGTAATACATTCGGATTTTGAAAAGGGATTTATCAAAGCTGAAACTATAAAACTTTCAGATTACATACAGTACAAAACAGAAGCAAAGTGTAAAGAAGCAGGTAAGTTAGCGATTGAAGGAAAGGAATATCAAGTAAAAGATGGCGATGTCATGCTTTTTAGGTTTAATGTATGACAGTAAGTTAAATATTATCTCACATTAGAGCCAACATAAATCTACTTGATATTGAAATAAGTAATATCACCAAAATGAGGGTATTAAATAATAAAAACTGCCATCTTACTAAACTATATCTCATACCAAATTTTCTCATTAATTTAACATTTTGAAGGTTATGGTTAAAGGGAGAAATTATTACACCAAGTATTACCTACCCACGCATTCACTAACTTTTTTTGAATATTGGCTAACCAAGTTAGTTACCCTAATAGGTACTTCAATGTTTTCTTTTTGAAGGACCTCAATACGACGACACAAGGCTTCGAGAAATTTAGAATATTTTGTGAAATCATTATGCCCATGGTTAACGGCAAAAAATTGTGATTCTAAACTCAAAATGTTCTTGATTAATTTTTTTTCTTGCAATCTGTCCTTGTACCTTCTCTTTAAATCTTCAATCTTCTTTCTGATATTCATCGATCTTTCCTTTATTTTCTCACCTATTAAAATTACTGGTATAAAACTAGATTAATGTTACTATATATTCCTGCCTATAAAATTGTATTAACCACCTTGGTAGGATTGATTGGTTTTTTGCAGATTATAACACCTGGATATTGGAATTTTCTTATATTCTTTTAATAAGATGGCTTAAAAATGATCATTGACCAGATTATTTGATTTACAGGGTATTGAATTACTAATGTAATATCAAACACAAAATATAAAATTTATCGAGGGCAATTACTATCCACGCCCGTTTATTAGGTGTGCGAAAATAAGTTTGTCCTAAAGAAAAGTGTCAAACTGGTATAAATGGCAATCGTCGAAGGGGTTGTGGACTGAACCCATATACATCCTTGGCGAATTAAATATGTATTTTAGGATGATTAACTGATAAGAACGATAGCCAAGTGTGACTTGGTTTTTTATTGCGACACTTTTACATAGTTAATTCTCCAATTCAATTTCCATGTTTTGCCCCCGTCTTCTGTCCTCTCCCAATCCCAGGTCAATGATTCATTAGAGATGTTACAAAAAACCATTCTGGATATAATTTCTTTTTCCCCGTCTTTTCGGGGAAGTGTTTTAAAGATTTTTCGTTCTCCATCAATTTCTCCAATAAAGTTGATGTATGAACCCTGGTTATCAGCCCATGCCTGATGCCAACTTTTGCTATTTGGATTGTAAACAGAAATACTCGTGCCCTTAAAACCTGCAAGGTTACCGGTAAATGCTTCAAAATGTTCCTGAATCACTTTGTCATCAAGTATCTTTACAATATTGTTGGATCCTTTTGCAATAGTCCCATCACCATCTTTCCAGGTTAGGTTCCACTTTCCAACCCAGAAATCAAATTCATCCCCTTGTGCAGAAAGATTATTGACAAAGAAAATGCTAACGGCAAAAAGAAGAATATAGGTTGTAATTTTCATAACTTGTGAATGTCTTTTATTGTTTTTTAAATCAATATTGCAGAATATATCTTGTTACTGAGTAAAATCCGATAATATTTTACCTTAATCCATCATAAATAATTACAATAGGATGGTTAAATCTTTTAATTTTTCATAATGGATATACAAGGATAGATGCAGGAAATAAGTCTCCAAAATTCAATTAAATATTGTAATAGCCTAACAAGGTACAGTCGCCGGGAAACCAGGGTAGTAAATATTGGAGAAATTCCTTTAGGGGGTTCCAATCCTATTCGATTACAGTCCATGACTGTTGTCGACACCATGGATACCACTGGAAGTGTTGATCAGGTAATTAGAATGGTGGAAGCGGGAAGTGAATATGTTAGGATTACTGCACCAAGCCTAAGGGAGGCACGTAATTTAAAAAACATTAAGGAAAGCCTAATGAGAAGAGGGTGTCAGGTACCTCTTATTGCTGATATCCATTTTACTCCTAATGCTGCCGAAGAAGCAGCAAGAATTGTTGAAAAGGTAAGAATTAATCCTGGCAATTATGCTGACAAAAAGAAGTTCCTGGAATTAGAGTACACGGATCAATCCTATGAGGAAGAACTTGACCGTATCAGAGAGCGATTTACGCCCTTGGTTGAAATATGCAAGGAATATGGAACCGCCATGCGGATTGGCACCAACCACGGTTCTCTATCTGACAGAATAATGAGCAGGTATGGCGATACACCAACCGGAATGGTTGAATCGGCCCTGGAATTTCTTCGTATCTGTGAAAGTTTAAATTATCATGATATTGTACTGTCGATGAAAGCGAGCAATGCCCAGGTAATGGTACAGGCTTACAGGCTATTGGTCAATAAGTTAGATACAGAAGGATTTAAACCTTATCCATTGCACCTTGGTGTTACCGAGGCCGGGGAAGGTGAAGATGGCAGGATAAAATCGGCTTTGGGCATTGGGACTTTACTTGAAGATGGTTTAGGCGATACCATCAGGGTTTCATTAACTGAAAACCCCGAATTTGAGATACCAGTGGCCAGAAATTTAGTGCAAAGGTATACGGGCAGGGAATCTCATAATGAGATTAAGCACATTGAAACTGCACCGAAAGATCCTTTTAAATATGCCAAAAGAGAAACATGGGAGATCGTCAATATTGGTAAAGAAAACGTGCCACGAGTGATTGCAGATTATTCCATGATTGATGATATTGATGTCAAAGACTTAAAAACAATAGATCATTTTTACCTTCCTGAGCTAGATAAATGGAGTATGAGTGACCAGGGAGCAGATTTCATATATTCAGGAAAAAGAAAGATAAAATTTATGCTTCCCAATGGCCTCAAAGAAATTATTGATTTTGACAGTTGGGAAAAAGACGGCGATCAAATTAGATATCCCTTGTTTACTTCTGATCAATATTTACATTCTTCAGCCAGACATCCAAGCCTAAACTTCGTGTCCATTGCACCGTGGGAACTCCAACAGGCCATCGAATTCAAGAACGATACATCCATCGTTTGGATTTTAGAAACTAATAATATTCATGCCATGGCTGATATCAGGCGGTTTTTCTTTGGGTTGGAGGAGTTTGGCGTAAAAACACCAGTAGTAGTAAAGAGAAGTTATGATTTGCTGGACTTTGAGAAAGTCCAGCTATATTCCGCAATCGACTTTGGGGGACTTTTAATCTATGGGTTTGGTGATGGAATAATGCTAACTAATGAAGGTTATAAAATTACTGGTAAAATAGATTATCTTGATCAGTTAAAAAAAATGAATCAGATTGCCTTCGGTGTACTACAAGCAGCCAGGGTGCGTATCTCAAAAACAGAATATATCTCCTGTCCATCATGTGGCAGAACACTTTTTGATCTTCAGGAAACCACGGCATTGATCAGGAAACGAACCGAACATTTAAAAGGTGTTAAGATTGGTATCATGGGGTGTATTGTCAATGGCCCTGGAGAGATGGCAGATGCTGACTATGGTTACGTGGGCTCGGGAAAAGATAGAATCACATTATATAAGGGCAAAGTAAAAGTTAAAAAGGGCGTTCATTCCAGGGATGCAGTGGACGAATTAATAGCAATTATAAAAAATGATGGTCGGTGGTTGGAACCAGGCGGTCAAAATCAATAGAACTAAGATCATGGAAAAGCAAAATTCAGGGAATTCAAATAAACATTCCATTAAAGATTATTTTAAACTTGGTGAGGTTACAGGTTATTTCTTTAGAAAGAAAGATCAAGGCCGTCCATCAAATTTTAATATAAAAGTGATGCATGGCATCAATAAATTTTCGATAATTATTTTCCTGGCGGCTGTTATTTATTTAGTGCTAAGAAAATTAATGTGACATGGATATCGAAAGTTTCCGTAATCATTGTCTGTCAAAAAATGGAGTAACCGAAGAGTTTCCTTTCGATCAAAACACCTTGGTATTTAAGGTAATGGGCAAGATGTTCGCTTTAACAGATATTGATCTTTTTGAGAGCATTAACCTCAAGTGTGATCCTGAAGAAGCTTTGGTCTTAAGGGAGAAGTACCCTGCAGTCATCCCCGGTTATCATATGAACAAGAAACATTGGAATACCATTAAAATGGAAGGTAATGTCCCCGACAACCTAGTTAAACAATGGATTGATAATTCCTACAATTTAGTGGTAAATAAACTTTCAAAAACAGATACCAAATTGCTAAATCAACTTGCGTAATACCATGCAATTGGGGCGTTTTAATGAAAATTGCATTAAAATAGCTTCCATAAATCAAATATTGCGTTTACTTTTAGAGTTACTATAGAATATAACCACAATGTAGTCTAGCCTTTTTGAGAACCCTGACTAATATATTCCTGTTTCTGCTGATCCTGGGAAGTATTTTGGGCTGTACCCAGAATATATGCCCGGCATTTCAGAGCTATTATATCCTGGATGAAGATTCCCGGGATAAGCAGTTCACCTACTTCGCAGAAGATTCGATGCCACGTGGTGACATGATGGATATCACCAAGAGTCAATTTGGAATTATTGAGCAGCCAATAGTAACTAAAATACCACCTCCAATCAGAAATCCATATGCAAAGCTAAATTCAGTTGGATTGGAGATTATTTACCCAGTCAAAATAGACTCACTGGAGTTTCAAGGGGATGATATGATGTTGGCAGAGATGGATATTGTTGATACTACTGCCCTCCAAGAAATTGTAAAGGAAACTAAAGTTTGGCATTTTAATATTGAACAGGAAAATTATTTTAATTATATCAAGAAAAAGGTTGGATTGGCATGGGCAGAAACTGATTCATTGTTAATGGTTGAAGAGCTTGAAGAACCCGAACCACAAGCCGACTCCCTTGGTGTGGAACCTAAAAAGAAAAAAGGGTTAGGTGGACTATTAAATAAATTTAAGAAGAAAAAAGACCAAAGCCCTGATACCAATGAAGATGATAATCCGCCCGATAATAACAATTAACCCCATCTGCTAAATAACAATATTCACTATTTTATTTGGTACGATGATTACTTTTTTTGGTGATTTACCCTCAATCCATTTTTGAACAACCTCTGAAGCAAGCACTTGATTCTCAATATCTATCAATGGAGTATCTAAAGAGAAGGTCATTTTAAGCCGCAATTTGCCGTTGATGGAAATTGGATATTCATAGGAATCATCGGAAATATATTTTTCCTCATAAGTTGGATAAGATTCTCTACTTACTGATGCTTGGTTTTCCAATTTTGACCAGAGTTCCTCACAAACATGTGGGGCAAATGGGGACAATGCCAAAACCAGTGGTGACAGAACTTCCTTTTTGTTGCATTTTCGGGATGATAGTTCATTGGTACAAATCATGAAAGCACTCACGGCCGTGTTGAAAGAGTACCTTTCAATGTCTTCACTGACTTTTTTGATGGTTTTGTTCATTATTTTCAATTCATCAACCGTGGCTTCATCATCACTTACATTCCAGTTGCTTTGTTCATCAATAAATAAATTCCAAAATTTCCTTAAAAATTTAAAGACACCCTCGATGCCATTTGTATTCCAGGGCTTGAATTGTTCCAGGGGTCCAAGGAACATTTCATACATCCTGAATGTGTCTGCTCCATATTTTTCAATTAATGGATCAGGGTTAACTACGTTAAGCAAAGATTTTGACATCTTTTCAACTTCGCTTCCACAGATATACTTTCCATCTTCAAGCATCAACTCCACATCTTCGTGTTCTTTTCTAGATTGTTTAAAAGCCTCAATATCCAATTTATCTTGATCCACAAGGGATACATCTACATGGATTGTATCCACATCGTACTGATCTTTTAAATTATAGGACACATAGGTATGGGTGTTTTTGATCCTGTATACAAGACTTGACCTTCCCTGGATCATGCCTTGGTTTATCAGTTTTTGAAACGGCTCTTTTGAACTTACATAACCCAGATCGAACAAAACCTTATGCCAAAACCTTGCATACAGCAAATGCAAAACCGCATGCTCAGCACCCCCAATGTAAAGGTCTACTGGCAGCCAATAATCAAGAGCCTCCTTTGATCCCAGCTCATCTTCATTTCTTGGATCTAAGTATCGAAGATAATACCAGCATGATCCCGCCCACTGGGGCATGGTATTGGTTTCCCTTTTCGCTGGGCTGCCATCTCTTGGATTGATGGTTTCCACCCAGTCAGTTACTTTGGCCAGGGGTGACTCACCATCTTTGGTACCTTGGTAAGATTCCACTTCCGGTAAAACAACAGGCAATTCTGATTCGGGAATGGCAACTACTTCTCCATCTTGCCCATGGACCACGGGGATTGGTTCTCCCCAATATCTTTGCCTGGTAAATACCCAATCCCGGAGTTTATAGTTCGTGGTTCCTTTTCCTACCCCATCTGCTTCAACCCTTTCAATAATCTTGTTCAAGAATTCCAAGCTGTGCATCCCGTTATATTCCCCCGAATTGAGCATTGTCCCTTGCCCGGAATTAGCTTCTTTTAGATCACTGGTTTCTTTGCCATCCGATGAATAAACCTCCCTGATATTGAGGTCATATTTTGTAGCGAACTCAAAGTCACGCTGATCATGTGCCGGGACTGCCATTATTGCCCCTGTTCCATAGGAAACCAAAACGTAATCGGCAATCCAGATTGGGATTTCTTCTTTACTTACAGGATTTATAGCATATGCACCGGTAAAAACCCCCGTTTTGGTCTTGTCCAGTTCTGCCCTTTCAAGATCGCTCTTTTTGCTGGATTGGTCTATATAAGCTTCAACTACGCTCTTTTGCCCATCAAGTGTAATTTGCTCCACTAGTGGGTGTTCTGGAGCCAGCACCATGTAAGTTGCGCCATAGATGGTATCAGGTCTGGTAGTAAATATTTCAATGGCTTTAGAAGTGGTTTTTTCGCGGAAACTTATCTCAGCCCCGTACGATTTACCTACCCAGTTTCTTTGTGAAATTTTAATGGATTCTGGCCAATCAAGTTGATCAAGGTCGTCAACTAAGCGATCTGCATAAGCGGTAATCCTCAGCATCCATTGTTTCATGGGTTTTCGGACAACAGGGTAACCACCCCGTTCGCTTACTCCACCAATGACCTCTTCATTGGCCAATACTGTTCCTAGCTCTGGACACCAGTTAACCATGATATTATCCTGGTATGCCAGCCTTTGATTGTCAATGTATTCACGTTTACCTTTTTCGGATAATCCATCAGGAACCTTTAGCTCTTCAATTGGTTTGGCCTTTTTCTCCCTGACATCAAAATGGCTATTGAATAATTTGAGGAAGATCCATTGAGTCCATCTGTAATAACCTGGGTCACTGGTCCTGATTTCCTTGTCCCAATCATATGAAAACCCAAGGGTGCTAAGCTGCTCCTTAAACCTTTTGATATTTTCATTAGTTGTAAGGGCAGGATGTTTTCCGGTTTTTATGGCGTATTGTTCTGCCGGCAAACCAAAAGAATCAAAACCCATGGGGTGGAATACATTAAAACCCTTGATCCGCTTATAACGGGCAACAATGTCAGTGGCAATATAACCCAGGGGATGGCCTACATGCAACCCTGCTCCTGATGGATATGGGAACATATCCAAAACATAATATTTAGGTTTATTGTGATCGACTTTGGCATTAAAAAGGTCTTGTTCCTTCCAGTATTTTTGCCATTTTTTTTCAATCTCTCCGAAGTTATATTCAGCCATGGATTGTAGTTCGCTAAATTGTATTTTGCTAATTTATTAAGATGCAAAAGTAATTCTTCCAATTAATTAATCTTATCGGCCTCTAATAATTATTAATATCTATCCATAAAATGCAAGCCACAAAACAAAGAAAATGATCATCACGATCATCACGGCAAACCCAACCATGTCTACACGGAAATACACTTTATACTTGTGATAAAATTCCCTGAATCTTTTCATATTAAAACCTATACTTGTAAATTTTTAATAATTTTTATTCTAATATTCTATCTTCCTGTTTAAGTTCAATTCATTTATTTATTTATTAATTAACGCTATTAAATTTTGATATTAATTTAATTGATTTCCAAAT
>CBDVAV010000056.1:0-12570 GCA_965372055.1 uncultured bacterium
GCAATAACAGTTCGTTATTATGTTGGTGGTGGCAGCTTCATAGATGATGATTTGGCCAAAGATTATGGGAACAGACTTGCAATTGAAGGCATAAACACCTCATTGATTAGCCCGTTTGGCACTGTGAAATTTTACAGACTGGCCATCGCTTCCCATGAAACCTATGCTGAAGCACAGGGAAATGCCGATGAAATAAAAGAGACCTATGGAGAAGCCCTTTGGGTATTAAAATTTTAAAATGATATTAACACAGATTACTACCGCTGCGGATACATTACAGAATGGGGCAGCGGACGAGACGGTCTCAGTTTTCGATCTCTTGTTTAAAGGCGGATACATGATGATCCCAATATTGCTGCTTTCATTTATTGCAATATACATCTTTGTCGAGAGGGTACTTACACTTAAAAGTGCTTCCGGCACTCCTTTAGGATTTATGGAAAAGATCAATAGGTTGGTTACTGAAGGTGACATTAACGGTGCTAAATTTGTTTGTTCTGAAACAGATACCCCTATCGCCAAAATGATAGAAAAGGGTGTTTCCCGAATTGGCAGCCCTCTAAAGAATATAGAAGTATCTATAGAAAATGTGGGCAAGATAGAAATCTATAAACTTGAAAAGAACCTGTCATTCTTAGCCACAATTTCAGGGGCGGCACCCATGCTGGGATTTCTGGGCACAGTACTTGGTATGATCCAGGCTTTTATTGCCATAGCCCAGGAAGAGGGTTCGGTTAGTCCTAAACTACTGTCCGAGGGAATTTATGAAGCCATGATTACCACTGCCGCTGGATTATTCGTTGGGATACTTGCGTATCTTGGATATAATTATCTGGTAACCAGAGTGCAAAAGGTTATCCATAGCATGGAATATACTTCTATTGATTTTATTGACCTGTTACAAAAACCCAAAGACTAATGGACCTGAAATCTAGACATAAAGTTAATCCGACATTTAGTATGTCATCAATGACAGATATAATTTTTTTGTTGCTCATATTCTTTATGCTTACCTCTTCGTTTGTCACCCCTTCAGGATTACCGATAAATCTTCCTACATCTGTCAGTACTACCATTGTTATGCAAAAAGTTTCTGTTTCGATAACTTCAGACCTACAATATTTCGTTAATACCAGAAGGGTGGAAAGAAGTCAACTTCAGCAAGTATTAAGCAGGGAGTTGAAAGGAAAAGAAGGAGTAGTGAGCCTGCATATTGATAAATCTGTTCCCAGTGAACATTTAGTGTATGTTGCAGGTATTGCCACTTCCCTGAAATCTAAAGTATCGGTTGTAGCAATACCAAAATAATGACTTCAGAACAAGAAAGAAAAAATAGGAGAACTGGCCTGATAGTTTCCAGTGGTTTCCATTTGGCATTGTTGCTGTTGTTTATCTTTTTATTGGCCTGGAAAGAGCCAAATCCTCCACTTCCAGAGTACGGCATAGAGATTAATTTTGGTACCAGTGAAGTTGGATCGGGTGATATTCAACCAGAAGATGTTTCCAATCAAACTGAAAATCAGGAAAACAGCCAACCAGAAGAGCAACAACCGGAGGAGGAAACAAATGATACTGAAGAAATAGTAGAGGAATCAGTTACCGAAGAGACCCCTGAAATCCCCGAGATAACAGAGGATATTGAAAGCCCTGATGTAATAGATGAAACCGAAAAAATTAAAGAAGAGCTGGTAGAGGAGCCAATAGATGACACTCAAAACAACAAAGAGAAAATAACAGAACAGCCAGTTGAAGAAGAAAAAGAAGATACTGAAGGAAGTCAGAATGAAGAAGCAAAAGAAGATGAAGCATCAACCAGTCATGGAGACAATATTGAAAAGGAAGGAGATAAAGGAGATGAAGAAGGGACAGTAGATGCCAGGGCGTTATATGGCAATAAAGGTGGAGGCGGGGGTGCTTCCTATCAGTTGGCAGGCTGGCTTTGGGATTTCGTGCCAAAACCGAATGATACTTCAAGCGAAAGCGGAAAAATAGTTTTTGAAATTACAATCGATGATCAGGGAGAAATAATCTCTGTAAAGACTGTCGAGAGAAGTGTAAGCCCATCGGTAGAAAAACTGTACAAAGATGAAGTGCGCAGGTTGACTTTTAGCAAAACATCTGAAAATACCAGGCCAGCCCCAGTTTCAAAAGGAAAAATTACCTTTATACTAAAGGCTCACTAGTAAAAACACACCAGTTTAACCTTCATGAATTATCAGCAAACTATTGAATTTCTTTTTAGTTGTTTGCCAATGTACCAGCGTCAAGGATCTGTTGCATATAAAAAGGACCTGACCAATACACTCTATTTATGTGAGTACCTTGATGATCCACATCTTAAATTTAAGTCGGTACATGTTGCCGGTACAAACGGCAAGGGAAGCAGCAGCCATTTCCTAGCTTCAGTTTTACAGGTAGCAGGATATAAAACGGGTCTATATACCTCACCACATTTAAAAAATTTTTCCGAAAGGATAAGAATTAACGGTAACGAAATTTCGCAAGATAAGGTGGTTGAATTTGTCAGGCTGATTAAACCCCTGATAGAAAACATTAATCCTTCATTCTTTGAAATAACCGTAGCCATGGCATTTTGGCATTTTGCCACTTCAAAAGTTGATATTGCCATTATAGAGACAGGGTTGGGAGGAAGACTTGACTCAACCAATGTGATAATTCCTGAAGTATCGCTCATTACAAATATTGGCTATGACCACCAGGATATTTTGGGGACAACGGTTCACGAGATTGCTGCTGAAAAGGAAGGGATTATAAAACAAAATGTGCCAGTTGTTATAGGCTCATCCAATCCAGAAGTTGATTTTGCTTTCAACAACAAGGCAAAGGAAACAAGTTCGCAAATCACTTTTGCTGCCCCAGAATTCTTGCACCATGATGATTTACACAAATTAGACCTCACTCCAACTTATCAACTTAAAAATTTGCCTGGTGTTTTTGCCACATTGCAAATCCTGCATGATAAAGGGTTTCAAACTTCAAAGCAGGATTTTCTGGATGGAATTAAAACTGTAAAGGAAAGAACTGGTTTGAAAGGAAGGTGGCAAATTTTGCAAAAATCACCTTTCATAGTTTGTGATGTGGCACACAACAAAAATGGAGTGGAATTGATTTTGAAAGAGATGTCTACATATTCTTTTGAAAAATTGTTTTTAGTACTAGGAATGGTAAAAGAAAAGGATATTACGGAGATCTTATCAATGTTTCCTGAAGATGCCCATTATATTTTATGTCAACCAAAAATACCAAGAGCGGCAAATGCAAATGATATCTATATTAAAGCGTTGGAATTGGGATTGTCAGCGGAAGTAATCGAGGATGTGAATATAGCCAAGGATAGAGCCTGTAAATTGGCGTCAAAAAATGATTTCATTTATATAGGAGGCAGTACTTTCGTGGTTGCAGAATTGAATGATTTGTAATGGGTAGAAATAAGCTTGACAAATTTAAAGACAATGATGAAAGAAATAATGTTATCCAGCCAGGGAAACCCATATTTGACGCCATTAAAGGCAGTTGGAATAAAGATTATTTTAAAAATAAAAATCCAATAATTGTTGAACTTGGTTGTGGGAGAGGTGAATATACCATTGGATTGGCTAGAAAATTTCCGGATGAAAATTTTATTGGGGTTGATATTAAAGGTTCACGGATTTGGACAGGCAGTGGCATTGCAATTAAGGAACAACTAAAAAACGTTGCATTTTTAAGAGCCCCAATTCTAAATCTTGATCATCACTTTAATAGAGATGAAATTTCTAATATTTGGATAACATTTCCCGACCCCAGGCCAAAAAAGAGCGATCTTAAAAGAAGATTAACACATCCCAGGTACTTGGAAATTTATAAATCACTAATCAAAGAAAAAGGATTTGTACATCTAAAAACTGATAACACCCAGCTATTTGATTATACATTGGAAGTTTTGAAAGACAGAAAGGACATTGACGGCCTGGTTTGGACAAAAAATCTATATCAATCAGAACTAAATGAAGATAATCACGGGATAAAAACCCGTTATGAGGCCCAGTTCACAAATGAAGGAGAGGATATAAAATATTTAAAGTTTACATTTATCAACTAAAGATTTTAGTAGTTTTTGAAATTGATTCCATGATATTTCGGTTTGAAAAATACCAGTATTTTCATCAACCATATATTAAACGATGTGGAGAAAGAAAATCATACTAATACAGGCCTTGATATTATCAATAATATCTAGTTCAAATATATTTGGTCAGGAGAGAATTCAATCAATATACTTACTAGGTGATGCCGGTAGCAGCCAAGCAGAAGTGCAAGGCATTTTAGATTTATTAAAGTCACAAATTGAAGCTACTGAGAACAATACAATTCTATTTCTAGGGGATAATATTTTTCCTTCGGGGTTACAAGACAGCACTGAAAACAGGCGGATTGAAGCTGAGGTAATTTTAAAAAATATTATTACTAAAGCAGCTCATCTAAATGCTCAAACTTACTTGATTCCAGGAGAGAAAGATTGGGATAACGGTGGTAGGGAAGGATGGGGAAATGTTAAAAACCAGGATGCATATATAGATTCCCAAAAGTTTGAAAATATAACCTTTCTTCCTGACGGCGGATGCCCTGGGCCCATTGAAATCCCAATCAATAAAGAAATAGTATTGGTGATCATCGATACCCAATGGATATTGCATCCCTGGGATAAACCTAAAATTGAAAGCGACTGTTCGTCAAAAAGCACAATTGATATAATCGTTCATTTACAGGATATAATAAATAGAAATAAGCATAAGAAGCTGGTAATTGCCTCACATCACCCAGTGTTCTCTTTCGGCCTACATGGAACAAAAGCATTTGGTGGAATTCAAGATCTTACGAACTATAAGTATAAAGCAATGAGCAGGGAGTTTTCCAGGATTCTCAACCTTCACGGAAATGCTATGCACGTCTCTGCACATGATAATTCCCTGCAATATATTAAACGGGAAAACTCACATTATATAGTAAGTGGATCGGCAGCAATAACCCAAAAGGTAAAAACAGGGCCGGGAGCTAGGTTTAGTTCAGATTCAAAAGGATTTGCCAAACTTGATTTTTTTAAAAACGGTGCAGTTAATTTATCTTTTTGGAGTTCTGATAAGAAACTTTTCGAGGAGACTATTCTTGATTTCCCCTTCCTGACAGAAGAAGAAAACCTTTCAGATTTTACAATTGACGAAGGTCAGAAAATGACAGGTGTGGCAGATGAGACCATTAGCCTCAACGCGAGAAAATATTGGTTTCTGGGGGAGAATTACCGAGAAGCCTGGAATGTTCCGTTGGAAGTCAGGGTTTTTGATATTGGAAAAGAAAAAGGTGGGCTGAGGATCCTCCAGAAAGGTGGTGGGTTTCAAACAAGATCATTAAGGTTAGAAAACCCTGAAGGTAAACAGTACGTTCTACGATCGATAAAAAAATATCCTGAAAGAGCGATCCCTGAAGCATTGAAAGAAACCTTCGCTGTAGATTTAATCAAGGACCTTGTTTCTTCATCGCACCCTTATGGAGCTTTTGCCATATCCGGTATGGCCGAAGCCGCAGGGATTTATCACACTAACCCTGAATTGGTTTTTGTACCCGATGATCCCAGGCTGGGAGAATACAGGGAAGATTATGCTAATATGTTATTTCTGTTCGAAGAAAGGCCGGCAGGGGATAGGGAAGACATTGATAGTTTTGGGAATTCTAAAAAATTGTACAGCACTTCAAAAATGTTGGATAAACTTTACGGGGACAATGATAATTACGTAGATCAGCAGTGGGTCCTTAAATCCCGCGTATTTGATAACCTGGTTGGCGATTGGGACCGACATGATGACCAGTGGAGATGGGCAAGCTTTAAAAAGGGCAAGGGCCGAATGTTCAGGCCGATTCCCAGGGACAGGGATCAGGCATTCTTTACAAACCAGGGATTGTTGATGTCAATGCTAAAGAAAAAGTGGGCGGTTCCCAAATTTCAGGGTTTTGGTGCCGACATTAAAAATACACCTGGTGCTGTTTATAATGCCAGGCACTTTGACAGGGATTTTTTAAACGGGCTCTCCAGGGAAGATTGGATCAATGCTGCCCAGGAGATCCAACATAAAGTAACAGATGAAATCATTGAGAAAAGTATCCAACAATGGCCTGAGCCTGTATATAATCTAAATGGGGAAAGGATTACCGAGCAACTAAAAGCCAGAAGGGAAAATATTGAAAAAATTGCTTTGTCCCATTATAATTTCCTGGCCAAAGAAGTGACCATTCATGGTTCTAACAAAAAAGAATATTTTAAAGTTGAAAGGTTGGATGACGGGAATACGAGGATCAGGGTTTATAAAAATACCAATGACAACAAAGAAGAGAAGTTGCTTTACGATCGAACCTTCAAATCTGATGAGACCAAAGAAGTGAGAATGTTTGGGTTAAAGGGTAAAGATGAGTTTGAGATTACGGGAAATGTAAACAAAGGTTTGAGGTTAAGGGTGATTGGGGGGAAAGGGCATGATATAATAACCGACCGATCCAGGGTTAGGGGAATTGGGAAGCGAACAAAGGTTTATGATACAAAAGATGGAAATACTATCTCATTAAGCAAGGAAGCCAGGGATAAAACTTCCAACGACCCCCTGGTTAATATTTATAACAGGAATGAATTTAAATACGACAACTTAACACCCTTGGTAACTGCAAAAATAAATGCTGATGAAGGGTTTTACCTCGGAGGAGGTTTTATATACACGGAACAGGGATTTCGAAAATCCCCATACAAGAGCAAACATCAATTTATCGGAAGTATTGCTTTGGAAACGCGGTCTTATGAATTTAAATATCAGGGGGAATTTATCGAATCTTTGGGAAGATATGATCTTTTGCTTGAAGCAAAAGCCTTGGCTCCTACTTACATTTCCAATTTTTTCGGATTTGGAAATGCATCCATATTTGATGAAGCCATCAATCAATCGAAAAATGTTGACGAGTCAATAGACTATTACAGAACCCTTTATAAGCAATTCGCCGTCGAAGCGTTAGTGAGAAGAAAAATAGGGGAAAAGGCCACCATATCCTTTGGGCAACATTTTCAGGCATTTGAAGCAGAGAACGAGTATGATGGGGAAGACCGGTTTATATTAGACAATTCTGCCATCGTTTCAGATATTGATATATTTCGATGGCGCTCTTATGAAGGCGGTGTTTTGAAATTCCAATATGATACTCGCGATAAAAAGGGTCTTGTCAATAGGGGAATTTTTCTTAACCTTGACCTTAGGGGTTATACACCCATCAATACCTACGCCAGGGATTTTGGAAAATTTGAAGGTGATTTTTCCTATTATACACCTTTGAAAGCAAACAGAATTGTTTTTGCCATACGATTGGGGGGTGGACACTCTTTCGGGGATTATGAGTTTTACCAGGCTCAAATCCTCGATGGTCAAAAAGAACTGAGGGGTTATAGAAAAACACGTTTCTTCGGTGATTCCAAATTATTTAATAATACTGAATTAAGGATCAGATTATTCAGTTTTAAAAACCGTGTGGCCCCGGCATCAGTTGGCTTAACAATTTTTAATGATGTAGGCAGGGTCTGGTTCAAGGGGGAGAATTCAAATAAATGGCACCATGGTTTTGGGGGAGGGGTTTGGATTGCCCCATTAAATGCCGTGGCAATTGGCGTGGATGTTGGGCATTCAGAGGAAGAAACCCTGGGATATTTTAGAGTTGGATTTCTGTTTTAATCCTCCAGGAGGCGGACAAAGGTTTAATTCCCAGACTCTTGGTGTGTTCTACATAATTTCCGACTTATTGCTGCCAGTAGCTGGATAGTTCATTAGAAAAGCCAGGAACTATTAAATGGACTTCCATTGTTACAAATTAACATACTAAACATTATTGATTTGGCAAAGTTTATCAGGATATCACATAATGAAACCAAAGAAATTTTGGCAGAAGGAAAGATTGGTTGGGGAATAACACCATTTGAAGGCAATTATTATATCAACAAAAATAATCTTACAACAAAGGGGTTTAAAACCAATTACCTTCCAGGGATATGTCCTTATAAATTTTTATACTTGTGGCTGAATTTTCACCGGGATGATGGAAAAGTAGATAAGATGCTTGGATGGAAATACGTGTTGCCTAACCCAATCTTTCCCTTTATATGGTTCAGGGTAGCAGTCCCATCATATCACCCTATGTTAAAAGTGGAAGAGTTAAAAAACTATTAGAGCTTTTACATTGTTATAAAAAAGTTAATAACGATTTAATTATGAATTGGAAGATTCTGGAATCACAAGATCATCTGGATAGTTTGATTGAGGCATCAAAGCAAAAACCCCAGGTTATTTACAAACACAGTATTCGATGTGGAATTAGCTCGGTAATAAAATCACGTTTAGAAAGAAAATGGAATATTGATGATAATATACTGGATATCTATTTTTTGGATTTGATCAACCATAAGCAACTTTCAAACTTGATTGAGGAAACATTCGGGGTTTACCACGAATCACCCCAAATACTGCTGATCATCAATGGCAAAGCAGTTTATCATACTTCACACATGGGCATTTCAGCAGATCATATAAAAAAAGCGTTGACATTAGCAGCATAACCTTAGTTAGATTGAATGAAAAATAAAAAACAAAAACCACCCTCAATCCAGATGAAAGTGGTTTCTTGAGGTCGCGAGCGGATTCGAACCGCTGTAAAAGGTTTTGCAGACCTCTGCCTAGCCACTCGGCCACGCGACCACAAATATTATTCCGGCTATGTTAATTTTGCGGACTCAGTATTGCAAAACAAGTTTTGCAGACTTTGCCCCTGCCTACCGGCAGGCAGGTAGCCACTCGGCCACGCGACCATGATATTTTTTTGTGAACTTAGTTTTGCGAAACAGAGTTTACAGGCTTACCTCTACCTATGGCTGGCAACTTGGCTGTAATTAAGGTACGCAAAACCAATTATTTTTCACCTCCAAGAACTCAAATTCTCACAACCTTATTCGTCTTTTTTCTTCTTTGCTTTGCTCACCTTGGCTTTTGGTTTAGCTTCAGGTTTTTCTTCAGCAACAGAGTCATCAACTTTGGTTTTTATAGTTTTACTTGCCTTTTTTACTTTCGCCTTTTTTTCTTCAGCCTTTGGCTTTTCTACTTTAACTTCTTCTGCTTTAACCTTTTTTTCCTTAACATCTTCCACCTTGGCTTCTTCTACCTTAACTTCTTCTGCTTTGGCCTCGTCTGCTTTGGCTTCATCTTCCTTGGTTTCTTCTGCCTTGGCTTCTTCTTTTACTTCCTTTTTAGGCTTTATTGCAGTTTTGGTTTCAGCCTTCACCTCTTCTTTGCCACCCTGCATTTTATTTTTTAAAGCACTTAATGCCTCAAGGTCTCCAAGTGTTGACTTCTCCGTATCTTTGTTTATCTTGTCGATAGCAGTAGTCTTCTTTGGCTTTGGTTTTTTCTTAGCCTGGGGCTGGGGGGACGCCATCTCTTCTTTAAAGGTGCTAGTATGTGACAAAATAATCTTTCTATCATCTTTAGAAAATTCCAGCACTTTGAATTCAAGGGTCTCACCTGCTTCAGCCCTGCCTCCATCTCCTTTAATTAAATGCTTATTTGTAGCAAATCCTTCAATCCCATAGGGAAGTTCCAGAATAGCACCCTTGTCCAGTTTGTTAATGATGGTGCATTTATGGATAGTACCAGCACCGAATAAATCTTCAAATGTATCCCAAGGGTTCTCTTCTATTTGCTTATGTCCTAAGGCAAGCCTTCTGTTATCTACATCCAACTCAAGGACTTGAACTTCCAGCTCATCACCAACATTTACAAACTCTGAGGGGTGCTTGATTTTTTTTGTCCATGATAAGTCAGAAACATGAACTAGGCCATCAATACCTTCTTCCAGTTCTATGAACAATCCAAAGTTGGTAAGATTGCGAATAATTCCTTTGTGTTTTTTGCCTACGGCATATTTAGAAAGCACATCACTTTTTGTCCATGGGTCTTCTGTCAACTGTTTTATTCCCAATGACATCTTCCTTTCTTCCCTGTCAAGTGTTAACACTACAGTTTCCAATTTATCCCCTACCTTAATAAAATCTTGAGGGTTTCTGAGGTGCTGTGACCAAGACATTTCAGAAACGTGTATCAAGCCTTCCACTCCCGATTGGATTTCCAGGAATGCACCATAATCAGCAACATTCACAATTACGCCTTTTGCCTTAGAGCCTATTTCGATTTCCTTAGGTAACGAATCCCATGGGTGATCTGTAAGTTGTTTCATACCCAGGGATATCCTCTTTTTATCTTCGTCAAAATCAAGTACTACAATTTTAACGGTTTCGTCTAGGTTAAGTACTTCTTCAGGATGACCGATCCTGCCCCATGAGATATCAGTTATATGAAGTAATCCATCAACCCCACCGAGGTCGATAAACACTCCAAAGTTCGTCATGTTTTTAATTACACCTTCAAGTACCTGGCCTTTTTCAAGATTGTTGAGGATTTCTGCTTTTTGCTTCTCCAGGTCTTTCTCGATAAGGATTTTGTGGGAAACTACTACATTATCATTGCTGTAGTTAATTTTAACTACCTTCACTTCCATACTCTTGTCTACAAAAACATCGAAATCCCTGATTGGTTTCACATCAATTTGTGAGCCTGGCAAGAAAGCTTCAATTCCGAAAATATCGACAATCAACCCTCCTTTTGTTCTTCGTTTCACGAATCCTTCAATCACCGTATCGTTATCAAAAGAACTTTGAATATTTTCCCAGGCTTTAACTATTTTGGCCTTTCTCCTGGAAAGAACCAGTTGACCGCTACTGTCTTCCTGTTCTTCAATATAAATCTCTACTTCATCACCAATTTTGAGTTCCTTAACGTCCCTGAACTCAGAAGATGACACCAGGCCATCTGATTTAGATCCAATATTTAGAATAATATCCCTGTCATTTATTCCAACAACGACACCTTTCACTACTTCCTTTTCTGTGATTTCGTGTAGGGTCCCTTCATAAATAGAGGCCATTTCTTCACGTTCCTTGTCTGTATAACCTTCTCCAAACCCTTTTGATTCAAGATCTTCCCAATTGAACTCTTCTTCCTGTTCTTTTGGTTCTTTTTCGGGTTTGTCAGTTTTTCCTTTAGATGGATTTCCCTCTTTTGATTCGAATTCTGATACTTCTTCTACAATAGGCTCTTCTTCTTTATTTGTTTCTGTTAGCGTGGACTCTTGGTTAACCTCTTCCTTAGTTTCTTCTGCAACCTCTTCCTTGGCTTCTACCATGGTTGTTTCAGCTTCAGAAACAGGATCTGATGATGGATCAGGTTTTTCATCGGTTACTTCTTCAATAATTTCTTCGGCGGGCTTCTCCTCAATTACCTCTACCTCTGGTACTTCTTCTACAACAGATTCTTCGTCTTCACTTGTTTCAGTTTGCGCAGACTCATCTGTAACCTTTTCCTCTATTTCTTCTGGGGTTGTATCAGTTTCTGAAGCAGGCTCTGCTGAGGGTAAAATTTCTTCACCGTCACCAGTATCTTTCTTGGTGGCCTTATTAGCTTTTGGTTCTTCAGGGATTATTTTTTCAGGGGATTCTTCTTCAATTGCAGGTGTTTGATTCAATTCCTCCGTCTCGGATGAAACATCTACTTCAACTTCTTGTTTATCTTCTGTAGTTTCTTTTTGAGTGTTTTCGATTTCTGTTTCAGTTTTTTGTACTTCTGCGGTTTCTTCTTTTTTTGCCATAATTTTTATTTCTGTTGTCCTGTTGTAAGAAATGCCTAAGGACAAATAAGGCCAATATTTAATTTAACACTTCTGCAATTGCAGAACCGCTCATTTTGAACGGACTGCAAAGGTAGCAAAAAAATAAATTTTGTCCCTATTATCACCCTAAATAACATAGAATAAAAAAGCCGGGTAACCCGGCTTTTTCTGCGACAATACTTAATTTGGTTAAGTATCAGTTAATATTATCTTGAATTAGTATTCCTAAATTATAGTCCAATATAATTTTTTGAAACATTAATGTATATTCTGCCTGGGCTTTTGCTGCTGCTCCTTGTACATAAATATTATTTGCCTGGCTAAGTTCTATCAGGTCACCAATCCCTAATTGATATCTTTCTTGCTGAACTTCAATAACCTTTTCAGCAGCTTCGAATTGCTTGTTAGTAGCCAAGTAATTCTCTTTGGAAGCGACAAAATTCAGATAGGCATTTTGCACATCAGAGTATAACACTCTCTCTAAATTTTCTACATTTAATTTTGAATTATTGTATAGCATTTTGGCATTTGCTCTGCTTATTTTTGATTGAAGCCCATCAAAAATTGGAATATTAAAACTAACGCCAATTGATGTAGCAAGATTACTATCAAAAAATTGATCAGAAAAAGGAACCTCCGTTGTAGTTCTGTCAAATTCAGGATTAATATCTGTAACAGGTGAATTAGGATCTCCATTAAGGTAACCAATGACAGGAAATACATTTGTTGGAGTAAATTGGTTTTCGGCTACTAAGGATGAGAAGTTAGAACCAT
>CBDVAV010000057.1:0-12534 GCA_965372055.1 uncultured bacterium
GGCATTGGAAATGATTAAAAGGGGAATCAAGTGGGCCGGTGCAAGCAAATACGAAGCACCAGAAGATTGGATATCAGCAGCTTATAAACAAAGATAAATTTGTTTTATGACAGAATTTACATCTTTAGACTGGACAGTCCTTGGGCTTTTTTGTGCCGGATTGGTTGGCATAATGATCTGGGTCAGCCGAATGAAGGAGGATACCTCTTCAGATTATTTTCTGGCTGGCCGTGATGTAACATGGTTTGCCATCGGTGCCTCTATTTTTGCTTCCAATATTGGTTCAGAACACCTGGTGGGTTTGGCCGGGGCAGGTGCTTCCAGTGGCATGGCAATGGCGCATTGGGAAATGCATGGCTGGATCATTCTTATACTGGGTTGGCTATTTGTTCCCTTCTACGCCCGCAGTGGTGTATTTACCATGCCGGAGTTTCTCGAAAGAAGGTATAATTCGAGCGCGAGATCACTGCTTTCCATTATCTCCTTGGTCAGTTATGTATTGACCAAGGTGGCCGTAACCGTATATGCCGGAGGTATTGTTTTTAAACAGGTTTTTGGCATTGATAGTATTTGGGGAATAGACTTCTTCTGGATTGGTGCCATCGGGCTGGTGATCATTACAGGTATATATACAGTGATAGGTGGAATGAAAGCGGTGATTTACACCGCTATGCTGCAGACCCCCGTTCTTCTGATCGGATCTATTACAATATTGGTAATCGGGTTACAGGCAGTAGGAGGTTGGAATGAGTTGATGGAAATTTGTGGGGCTAACAATGTGAAGTATTTTGATAGTGCCGGTAACATGACTTATAGCACCAATGCGGATATGATGACCAACCTCATCCGGTCGGCCTCAGACCCTGAATTCCCTTGGACTGGTGTAATTTTGGGTTCTGCAATTATTGGCTTGTGGTACTGGTGTACAGATCAGTATATTGTCCAGAGGGTTCTTGCGGGCAGGGATCAAACCCAAGCCAGAAGAGGGACTATTTTTGGGGCCTATCTTAAAATAACCCCTGTTTTCATATTTCTAATCCCGGGAATGATTGCCTACGCCCTAAATGAAAAGGGGATTATCGAATTGACATCGAGCGATGCCGCATTTCCAACTTTAGTTTCCAGCTTGCTGCCATCAGGGGTGAAAGGAATTGTAGTAGGAGGTTTGTTGGCGGCCTTAATGAGTTCATTGGCATCATTGTTTAATTCATCTGCCATGTTGTTTACCGTTGACTTCTATCAAAAATACCGCCCCCATGCAGATGAAAAGCAACTGGTTAAAGTTGGCAGAATGGCAACCATTGTAACTGTTGTACTGGGGGTTTTATGGATCCCGGTAATGCAAGGTCTTGGAAATGTGCTGTATGAGTATTTACAACAAGTGCAAGGCTTATTGGCCCCAGGTATTGCTGCCGTATTCTTTATGGGGATCTTTTCAAAGAGAGTTACCCCTCAGGGAGGTCTTTGGGGTTTGATAGTGGGCTTTACACTAGGTATGTTTAGGCTGGGGATCAACATTTTTAAATCTTCTATCAACCCCGATGGTATTATATATAACTATTTTGTTGCCACTAACTGGTTGCACTATACAATTTTCTTGTTTTTCTTTTCAATAGCCGTAATTTTTATTGTGAGCATTTTTACCAAGAAGCCCAAGCCCGAACAAGTTGAAGGTTTAACCTATGGCTCGGGAACACCCGAACAAATCAAAGAAACAAGAAATAGCTGGAACAAGTGGGATTTGATCCATACAGTTATCATTGTGGGGATCATCGTGCTATTCTACATTTATTTTTGGTAAGGAAAAGATATAAAACACTGCACCATAGGTTGTGGTTCCATAATTCATGAACCCAAATTTCAATAAACCTCCCTTCATTGAGTTCAATTCTCCCGGCCTTTGGTCGGGACCTACATTTCAATAATGTCGTTCTTAAGGCTCAATACAAAAGCAACTACATCATCACATTCTGCTTGAGGAACATTTAATGCAGCCATGGTATCCCCTGCATGCCCCAAAAATACCGACCAGTCACTTTCGCTTATTTTCATTCCAACATGTGATTGCTTCATTTCCCGGCCAGTATAGTAAATTGGCCCACCAGAATTTGAACATAAAAAATCAATTAGCAATTGCTTCTCTCTTTTAATGCCATCATCTCCTCGGTTCTGCCAAAAACGACCTAGTTGTGAATCTGATTGCAAACGGGGCAATAAATCATCGACAAACCCAGTGATCCCATCGTAACCACCTAAACGCTCATATAGTGTTTTTTCACTCATGTTGATTCTCTTTTAATTTATCCAAATTTGATTAATGGGAGTTAACTATAAAATCAAATATTTTATTAAATATTACATAGCCAAGTATTTCTCTAAAATCTTGAATCTAATGCTGGTGATTTCATAATTCATGAACCCAATTTTGAAAACCTCCCTTCGTTGGTGTTTCTAAAGTACCGACGACCCACCTTTATTATAGCGAGCGGTAGTAAATAAGCAGGGCAGGGGAATATTTTTTATCCAACAGTATGTAATTTAAACTGTTACTAACCTTGTTATTCATTTGGGTTACCTTGATGGAATCGGATCATGGAACGCTTACGTGCATTTATTTGTTCAATGGGAAGTGTTTAGGGGCGGAGGGTTTTAATATTAGGGCTTATTTCATTCATAACATCCCTTCGCCCCTTTTCTACCACTGTTGGGCTTTACCTACTACAAGATGAAGGCCTTTTCATTATAAATGTCAACAGTAAAGAATTTCGATGCTTTCTCATTGCAGGCAAAAAGGCCACTTGTTCAATGAATGAATCATTAAATGTTTCATTTCCATATAAAACCAAGCTATCCAATATATACCTGGTTGCTTTTTTCACTGACCTCAAGATTAATTTTTAAGAGAAAATAGCTCAAAACTGACTGATCCCGGTATTTTGTATTTATTGGAAAGTGTTCCAAGAAGATTTATTCGCTTTCATAAGGATTTTCGATAGGGTAGGGGGAAGCTATTGGGCACGAGTTGGAGGGAGGATGTGAATTTGGCTTAAAGGAGTACATCAGTTCTGACCCAGGCTGTTAACGATATCTTTCTTGTTGTCAATGTACCTTTGCATTTCCTCGATGATTGCTTCTTGTTTTTTGATGATCTTGCTTTGTGCCTCCATATTGGCCTCACTCAGGGATATTGTTTCCATGATAGCCATACTGTACGGGTTAAAGATTTTGTATTTGAAATAGAGGTATGAAATTGCCAGGGTAATCCCTGATCCCAAGATGAACCCAGTTGAAATTGCTAAAGGTAAAAGCATATTGAAATAAGTTGGCTAAATGCTAATTTACTAATGTTTGTTGTTTTAATTAACTATTGTGAGTGATATTTTGCCCATAATGTTATTTTTACAATAAGTATTTGGTCAGGATCCTATGGTCAAGAGGGTTTGATTAAACTTAAAGATGATTCAATGGTGATTGGATACTCCACACCCACCCAACCATACAACTTACCCCGATAAGTATATATTTGGCATCTCCAACTCTATATTTTGCCCCAATAGCGACACTTTTTATATACTCAACGGAGTAAAAAGTATCCGTGTCCCACCCTTTTGGGAGCAACTGCCGGGTGTAGGGAGATTCCCTCTACCCTTTAGTGCTTGATCTTGCATCACACTTGTTGGTAAAGAACACCAACAAAGGCAAGGGTTTTGAAAAGATATATATCACCCAATATAGGGGAATTTAATAGTGATTGATGTTCCTACACATTACTATGGCATAGCATTTGAACAACAATTATTATTATGCCCCGGATATCAAAACCCTTAACCTATGAAGATCATTCTACAATTTTTGTTAATAGTAACCATATTTGTCAACTGCAATAATGATGATGAGATAGTATTGGACCTTGATCCCGTTTTTAATTTGGAGGTTAGGGATATTTCGAATTTTGGCAATGCCTTGGACTTTGAAATCAGCTTTACGAAACCTTTTGATCTTTTAAGGATTGAAGAATTTAGAATATTTATTGTAAAGAGTTCAAAAAGCCTTTCCTTTGATTCATTAACAGCCTTGGGAATATCAGGTAATGCCCTTCTTTCTGTTGGGACTGAAGAAGTGAGCAAACAAATTAATTTTTCTGGCAGTGTTACTGATGTTGAAGGTGATCCTGTTACAGAAGGGATACCATATAAAATTTTTATATTGTCCAAAGCCAAGGAAGAGAGCCTGGGGGGTAAATTGTCAAAACCATCAACTGAAATAAGCCTTGAACGAAAGAGTGCGGTAAGAACACTTCCCAACACTATTAATGGAGGATCTGGAGGTATGGATACCGATGCCAGTGGAAATATATATATGGCAGATTTTGGTGCTACTCTAGGAAGCACTCCCGGCACAAAAGTTTATAAGATTACCACTAGTGGTAGTGTTTCCATTTTTGCAAACGGATTTATTGGTGCATCCGGAAATGATTTTGATTCCGATGGGAATTTGTTTCAATCCAACATTTCTGGAGGTACCATCAGTAAAATTACACCTTCTGGCCAGGTAAGTACATACGCCTCAGAAGGCATACGGGGCCCTGTCGGAGTGGTTTATTCAGACAATGGAGATCTCTTCGTCTGCAACTGCTGGGATAACAATATCCAAAAAATAAGCCCTACCAAACAATCTACTGTATTTGCTACTTCAACTCTTTTCAATTGCCCGAATGGAATCGATATAGATGCCCAAGGAAATCTTTATGTCGCTAACTTCGGCAATGGAAGTGTACTCAAAATTAACCCAGATGGAAATGTTAGTGTCTTTGCTATTATTCCCGGGGGAAATAACGGCCATCTGTTGATCAAGGGACCTTTTATATATGTAATTGGCAGAGGTGCCAATAAAATCTTTAGAGTAACATTTTCAGGGCAAGTTACCTCATTTGCCGGAAATGGAGTAAGAGGACTGGGAAATGGCTCCTTGGCACAAGCTAGCTTTTCATTACCTAATGATCTGGCTTTTAGTCCCGATGGCACAAAAATCTATATTAATGACGTGGCATCATTAAGCCCGGATCAGTCAATTATCAGCCCTGTGGTTATCAGGGTGATTGATCTTGTACAATAGATACAAATAATTGGTGTGGTATAACATTAAAGCAGTTGTTAATTAAAACAGTACCACTCCCTGCGGGTTAGGTGAAGATTTTATAATCCATGAACCCAAATTTTGAAAACCCTCCTTTCATTGGGATCTATGAGTCCCAACAACGACTCTTTTTATATACTCAACCGAGCAAAAAGTATAGACATCCCATCATTTTACATAATCAATGGGGCAAAAAGCACCGATGCCCTACCTTTTTATATAATTAGCCGAGCAAAAAGTATAGACGACCCATCTTTTTGGAGCAACTGCCAGGTGTAGGGAAATAACTTCTACCTTTTGGTGGAGTTGAACATGCAAATCGTTTATAGGGGAAGAACACCCGAAAAGGACGAAGGGACTTTCTAAATATTTGCCTTCCCTGGCAGGGTCATAAGAAATAGAAACAATCAGGTGGGAAACACCGGACCTCACTTCGTAAAAGCAAGCCCGTAGTAATTGAATTATTTTTAACAAATAATATAGCTGCCTAAACCACGAGAAGGACATTTTTGGGGTATTTACTGAACATTTTATACGTATTTATATTACCAGGGAATAAATGAAGTTAAATCGATCATATATATTGTAAATCCAACAAACTAAAATACCATGAGTCAACTATTAAAATTAGCTTTTGAAGAATTAGGCGTTTCTGAAATAGCTGGGACAGAACATAATAAACGTATCATAGAGTATGCTGAACAGTCTGGGTTGGGAGGAATCATTGATGACGAAACCCCTTGGTGCAGTACATTTGTTAATTTCTGCTGCGAAGAATTAGATTATGCAAAATCAGGAAAAGCCAATGCTCGTTCATGGATGCAGGTAGGTACAAAGATCACTAATCCCAAACCCGGTGATATAGTAGTGTTCTGGAGGGAAAGTATTCACTCTTGGAAAGGACATGTAGGATTGTTTTTAGGCTATTCATCTGATAGGGAGAAAGTGTTCTGCCTAGGCGGAAATCAGGGGAATAAAGTATCAATAGCTGAATATGATGTAGGCAAAGTACTAGGGTTCAGACGTGTTGCCGTGGAGCAAACCATGGAATTGCCTAATCCTGTTTTGAAAAAGGGCCACAATAGTGAAGAGGTAATTAAGCTGCACACTGTGCTAAATTTTTTAGACTACGATTGTGGAGACCCTGATGGTATCTTCGGTGATAAAACTGTTGATGCTTTGAAATTGCTTCAAGCTGACAATCAGATAAAAGTAGATGGAGTATATGGTGATCAAAGCAAAATAATTCTGGAATCAACCATGCAAAGCTGAATAGCTTCTTTCAGGAATTTCAGATAAATATCCAACTGTTAGCTGAAGTGCATGAAATGGGTTTATATAAATAAAATCTTTTTGAAATATCTATTTATTAGGATCCGGTGACCCACCTTTTTATATACTCAACAGAGCTAAATGTATAGACGACCCACCTTTTTATATACTCAACCGAGCAAAAAGTATAGACATCCCATCATTTTACATAATCAATGGTGCAAAAAGCACAGACGACCCACCTTTTTGTAGCAATTGCCGAGTGTAAGGAAATTCCTTCTACCCTTTGGCCTTGGCCAGAAGACTTGAAATAGCGAGGGTAAATTGGGTGACCTTTTTAATTTTTGACAATTAAGATAAGATTAAATACATGAGTAACTAGCTACATACAATTGATTATGGCTATCAGCTTAATTTTTATAACCCTGATTATACTAAATATCATAATTCAACAAAATGGATTCAGGAAACTGATAATAAAAAAAATTGAAAGGGATTACCAGGAAAAATTGATCCAATCAGCCATTGAAGCCCAGGAGAAAGAAAGGAGCAGGTTTGCAAGGGATTTGCACGATGACATTGGTTCATTGCTTTGTGCCGCAAAAATTCATTTAAGCAATATCAAAAAAGAAGGCTCTTCAAAGAAGAATTTAATCAGCACCATAGAGAATGCCAATGAAATTGTAGTTGAGGCTATAGAACATGTAAGGGATATCACAAAAAATTTAATGCCCAGCAGTATTAAAAAATTTGGAGTGGCTCCGGCCTTAATGAATATGTGCGAACATATAAGTAAAGGCAGAAATCACAATGCAACATTTAATGAATCTGGTGTACCATTCCGCTTTGATCCTGATAAAGAACTAGGGATTTATAGAATTGTGCAGGAAGTCTTAAATAATGCCCTAAAGCATTCCAATGCTAAGCTTATCCAAGTCTTTCTTAACTGGTCTAAATCTGATCTCGAAGTGGAAATTACTGATAACGGAAAGGGATTTAATTACCTGGATTTAATAAATAATACCACCTGCAACCAAGGTTTTGGTTTAAGTAACCTTCAAACACGAGCTATTGCAATCGGGGCTTTCATCAATTATGATTCCGAAAAAGGTAAAGGAACAAAAATACAGATCGGGCTCAATTTCAATAATAAGATTGTTGAAAAGAAAAGAACTGAATTTGATTTGAGAAAGGTGGCCGCTCTATAGTATTTGAAAATATAAAATAAGCCAGGAAAACACTCTGACTAAAATCACAAATTATAATCATTTATAAATTTTAGTAAAGTAGCGGTATTGATTACATCAAGCTTGGCGGTGATGTTTCTGAGGTGCGTTTTAATAGTAAACAGGCTGCGAAAAAGTTGAACGGCAATTACTTTATTTGTCAGCCCTTTTTTAATTAGGTAAACGATTTCCAATTCGCATTTGGTGAGATTGAATTGCTTGATAAAAGGATCATCATATTATATAATTGACCAGGCATAAAGTACCGACCACCCACCATTTTACATACTCAACGGGGCAAAAAGCATCGGTGATCCACTTTTGAGCACTTCACATTTAAATTCAGTTAATCAGATATTGTCAATTATGATAAAATTTAACGATTCGCTAATGATATTCCTTTAAATACCACTTCCCTTTTAATTATTATATTAGATGTAAACACATACCACTTATCCCAATAATCATTCATAATCCTTCTTAATTTTATATTTTTATTATTCTGAACCATCCACCTAACCATGAAATACTTATTGATCACCTTTCTTTCAATACTTTGCCTAATTACAGCCTGTGAACAACAGCCTCAGTCTGCACAAAATACCTCTGATACCACTCGATACGCAGTTGTATTTAGAGAAAGTTTAGCTGGTGTATATAAAAAATGGAATAAGGGAGCAAATAGCTTTGGCTTTTACTACACGTTCACGGACAGAGGGCGTGGGCCGATGTTCTTCGAAGAAATCACGCTGAATGAGCAAAATTTCATAACAGGGCAATCCATCACTGAGTTAATTACTTAAAGGATTCAGTTAATGAAAGTTTTGCCAGTGAGGGAACAACCGCTTCATGGACGAATCCAGCAGGAGAAAATAAGGGCAGCTTCAATAGTGATCAACTGTACTTTCGTTACGATGGATCTCCTGCTGCTTATGAAATTCTGGCCAGGCTTTTAATAACATCCCAAAATCGAAAAGTCAGCCTATATCCAGAGGGGGAGGTGGAGCTGATCCAAGACTTCCCGTTAATGCTAGGAGATGATATCCCGGCAAAACTTCTGATGATAAAAGGGCTGGATATGAATCCTTCTTACCTGTGGATGGATGATTACCAGATGATGGGTAGAATATCGGGCAATCTTCACGTGGTGAGGGAGGATTTGAAATCAGTGCGTCTTGAGATGAAGGCACTGCAGGATAGCATTGAAGATAAATACTTGTTTGAGTTAGCCAAAGACCTTACCCATGATTTTTCTGGTGCAGTAATTCAAAATGTGAATGTATTTACACCCCAAGGAACATTGCTCTTGAATCAGGATGTGTTTGTGGAAGAAAATACTATTAAAGCTATTGCCCCTGCCGGCCAAAAAGCAATAACTGATGGTGCTATTGCAATTGATGGATCCGGAAAAACCCTAATGCCGGGAATGTTCGATATGCATACGCACAATACTAAATTCAGGGGGGCATTGCACATTGCCGGGGGTATAACTTCTGTCAGGGATTTGGCCAACAATAAGCAAGTAATGGGGCTGAGTGATCAGTTTAATAACAACGAGATTATTGGACCACGTATTGTCACTTTCTGTGGTATCATTGATGGCCCAGGCCCTTATGCAAATCAACGGAATGCAATCGACAACCTAGAAGAAGGATTAGCGGAAATTAAGGCTTATAAAGATATGGGATATCAGCAAATCAAATTGTATAGCTCCATCAAACCTGAGTGGGTCCCGCGAATGGTTGAAAAAGCCCATGAACTTGGAATGAGAGTAAGTGGACACATACCAGCCTATATGACTGCCTCCCAAGCCATTGATCAGGGCTACAACGAGATCCAGCACATGAATATGCTGTTCCTGAATTTTCTATCAGACACCATAGATACCCGAACACCTTTGCGATTTACCATGGTTGCAAATCACGGGGCAGACCTTGACCTAAACTCTGATCAATACCTTGGTTTCGTCGACCTTTTGAAAACCAAACAAATTCTCGTTGATCCCACCATATCCATTTTTGAGAACATGTTCATTTCAAAGAAGGGTGAGCCAAGTCCGACCTACAGTAAGATCATCAACAGGCTACCGCTAATTAATCAACGCGGTTTTTATAGCGGAGGCCTGCCAAAACCTAAAGAAAAAGAAGAACTCTTTGCTGCGGCGCATGGCAAAATGCTGGATGTTGTTTTTGATTTGTTCCAAAGAGGAGTTGCCATTGTGCCAGGTACCGATGGACTACCGGGGTTCTTGTATCACCGTGAGCTGGAGCTTTATGAAAGATCAGGCATTCCAGCAGCCGAGGTATTAAAACTGGCAACCATAAAATCGGCTGAAATTAGTGGAGTATCAAAAACATTTGGTTCAATTGAAGTAGGTAAACAAGCAGATCTCATCTTAATTGATGGAAATCCATTAGATGACATTAGCAACATAAGAAAAGTAGAGTGGACAATGAAGGGAGGCAACCTCTTTTATGCCAAAGAACTATATGCCTCAATGGGTATCAAACACTTTAAATAGCAATGCTTTCTGCTGATAAAAATGTAGCCCATTTAAGAGGAATTAAGATGGTAATTATAGACATGAAATATTTTAGTGCCCTTACAATTATATGCATATTACAACTTAGCTATAGCCAAGCTCAAGAATTCAGAAACTTGGGTGGAAGATTAATTCTAGGGGTAAATAAAGACAGGACTGCTTCTATAAGTTCTGGTGATATTGATGGTGATGGAGATATAGATCTTGTAATAGCCAATGGTCGTCACTGGCCACTGCAAAACCAGGTATTCTTTAATTCGGGCAAGGGGATATTCACGGTCTCACATCCTCTTGATCATGTCGCTGAAACAAGTTATGCCGCAGAACTCTCTGATTTTGATAACGATGGAGACTTGGATGTGGCCGTAGGTAATGATAATGCCCCCAACTCTCTTTATTTTAACGATGGAGCAGGCAACTTTTTAAAAGGTGGATATTTCGGTAAACTTTACTCCCCAACCAGGAACCTGACAGTTTCTGATATAGACCAGGACGGAGATACCGACATTTTAATAACCAACAGGGGTGCAGAAAATGAAATTTGTTTAAATGACGGTACCGGAAAGTTTACCGTGACAATAGGATTTGGATCAAAAGACGACTCAACCATTGATGTTGAAGTAAGGGATATGGACAATGATAACGATCTTGACCTGCTGCTTGCCAATAGGGATGGACAACAGAACTATATTTATTTGAATGAAGGCAATTTGAATTTCTCTACCAAGGTTCCATTTGGAACCGGGTATGATGAAACCAGGGCACTGGCGGTAGCCGATTTGAACGGTGATGGGAACCTGGATATCATTACAGCAAATATCGGTGAGGCCAATGCTATATACTTTAATGATGGAAGTTTGAATTTTTCTGAAGTGGTCCCATTTGATCAAACTTCAGACAGGTCCTATTCTGTTACCGTTAGTGATTTGGATTTGGATGGGGATGTGGATATTGTGATCGCTAATGTTGGCATGCCGAATACTGTTTTTATAAATGAAGATAATGGCAGGCAATGGGTAAAAATCATATTGAGTGAAGAAAAGTTTAACACTTACGATATTATAGCCGTCGATCTGAACGGAGATGGAAGACCGGATATTATTGAAGCAAATTCCGATGAAATAAACCTTTACTATTTTAATCTTAAAAATCAATAATAAAATCAGAAAGTGAACCGCTACCCAATAACAGGTTCATCTAACTTAGTTGGATTTGTGTATATTGGTTATTGCCAAAAGATTTTTCTCAATTATCATTAATCAAAATTTAAACCTATGCCTGTTTATCCGAAATTGCATTTTTGCTGTGCAGTCTTAAGTATTGTTTTCATTGCTGGCTGCAATAATTCACCCAACCCACAAAATGAACCAGATGCCAGTACTTATGATCCAGAAGCTAAATTGGAGGAATTGGGCATTAAGCTACCAGAACCACCTCAACCTGTTGCGAATTATGTTACTGGTGTGAGAACCGGCAACCTAATCTTTTTGGCGGGCAAGGGCCCAAAGCGTGCCGACGGCAGTGAGATTACCGGTAAGCTAGGTGCGGATGTATCCATAGAAGAAGGTTATGAAGGAGCTAGGTTAACGGCAATTAATCAACTTGCTGTATTGAAAGCAATGCTTGGAAACTTAAATAAAGTGAAGCGTATTGTAAAAGTATTGGGTATGGTAAATTCAGATCCTTCTTTTGTAGATCAACCCAAAGTGATCAATGGTTTTTCGGATTTAATGGTGGAAGTATTTGGTGATAGAGGTAAACATGCCCGTGCAGCCGTTGGTATGGCATCCCTACCTAGAGGGCAAGCTGTAGAAATTGAATTAGTTGTGGAAGTATATGATTGAAAGGGAGTATTATAATTGCACGGTTGGTTATAAAACACAAAATTGAATGAAAAAAAGAAAATTATTCCAATCGAATGTCAAGCCTTAAACTGTTTTTATTCAATGTTTATGATTGATATGTTTATTACTTTATTTGCCAGAAGTAAAGGTCAAGACAATAACCTTGAATTGAAATATCTAGCTGCTGCTGGTTGGGAAATATCAGAGGGGAATATTATTCTTATATAACAACGGGGCAAAAAGTATGGACGGCCTACCATTTTATATAAACCAAGTTGTTCTGGCGTCATTCCCGCGAACCTGCCTACGTGAGCACTACTGCAGGCAAGGAGCGGGAATCCAATCCACCCAACGCATATTGGCCAACTTGGTTGAATTAGGGCCCAAGTCTCGCCGCCCAATGGCTTGGCCAGTATACTTGAGCCAGTGGGGGAATTAGTGTTTAGTCAGTCCAGCTTCCCACTGAAATAGGCTCTGGCGTCATTCCCGCGAACCTGCCTACGTTACACTACTG
>CBDVAV010000058.1:0-12498 GCA_965372055.1 uncultured bacterium
GGAATTGGGTCCCATCCTAGTAAGAAACATCTTGATCTGATTGGGGGTAGTATTTTGAGCCTCATCAAGCAGGATAAAAGCATTATTTAAAGTGCGCCCCCTCATATAGGCAAGCGGTGCAATTTCGATGACCCTGTTTTCCAGGTAGTACTTCATCTTTTCAAAAGGCACCATTTCATCCAGGGCATCATAAATTGGGCGTAAATATGGATCTATTTTTTCCTTCAGATCACCTGGCAAATAACCCAGGTTTTCCCCTGCTTCCACGGCCGGACGGGTGATAATTATCTTTTTTACTTCTTTGTTTTTTAAAGCCCTAACCGCCATGGCAACGGAAATGTATGTCTTGCCTGTTCCAGCCGGCCCCAAAGCGAAGACCACATCAGTGTCATCCACCATATAGACCATTTTCTGCTGGTTAAGGGTTTTGGGCTTTATGATCAGGCCACTTGGCCCATAAACCAATATATCTTCTTTGGAATTATCAAAAAGATCAGTCTTAGACTCCTCAGTTAGGTATTTTTGGACATTTGAAGGTGTTATTTTCCCGTATTTATGGTAGTGGACAAGCAGCGAATTCAGGATCTCATTGATTTTGAGTATCTCGGTACTGTTGCCTTTTATTTTTATTTCATCGCCTCTGGATATGATCTTGCTTTTTGGAAAAGCCGAGGCAACTTCTTTAATATTTTTGTTTTCAACACCCAAAAAGTCAATAAGGGTGACATTTTCCAATGTGATTGTCCTTTCTACCAAACGACCGAAGTTAATATGTAAAATTTATGGACGAAAAATAGCTATTTTTGCCTACTAAATTAATCATTTTTTATTTGCTTATATGGCAATCATTACATTTATGTCAGATTTTGGTGAAAGCGACCACTATGTAGCTGCCGTAAAAGCAATAATACTAAACTTCAACTCCAATCTTAATATTGTTGACATCAGTCACCAAATTGAACACTGTAATATAGCACATGGTTCCTATGTATTAAAATCCGTGTTCCGGGAGTTTCCAAAAGGTACAGTGCATTTAGTGGCAGTGAACACAACGGGTAACAACAAAGAGGGTTTTATAGGGCTTAAATTGGAGGAACATTTTTTCGTGGGGGCAGATAACGGTTTACTGGGATTGATTAGTGAACTGGAAAGCAAACAAGTGGTGGACATAAACAGCATTAACCCAGTGAACACTACCTTTCCGGCCAGGGACATTTTAGCCCTTGCTGCTGCTAAATTAGGGTCTGGTGGTAATATCGAAGAACTTGGCCCCGAGTTGGAGGAGTATAAAAAAATGATTGGCAGGCAGGTACGGGCTACCAAAAAACAAATTGCCGGAAATATTATCAGGGTAGATCATTTTGGCAATCTAATCACTAATATTGATAAACAAACCTTTGATATCCTCAGCAAGGACAAAGGGTTTGAGGTTACCTTTGGCAGGGAATCTTTTTCAGCCATAAACGAAAATTATAACAGCGTGGAAAGCGGTGAGTGTTTCGTGGTTTTTAACAGTAATGGTTTACTGGAAATTGGCATAAAACAGGGCAATGCAGCCCAGTTATTGGGATTGGAATACGATAGCCCTGTAACGATAAATTTTGAAGATCATGCTAGTTAGAATTGTAAAAATGACTTTCAGGGAAGAGTCAACCGATAAATTTATTGCCATTTTCAAGGATTCCAAAGAGGCAATACGGTCTTTTGAGGGTTGTCTTTACCTGGAACTGCTACGGGAAAAGGAAGAGGGTCCAATATTCTTTACTTATAGCATTTGGCAGGATCAACAGTCATTGTCCAATTACAGGAATTCGCAATTATTTGAAAAAACCTGGGCCAAAACCAAGGCATTGTTTACTGCCAAACCGGAAGCTTTTTCAGTAGATCGCCTTTACCAACTAGAGTAGTGATTGGGATTCTCATTATGAAGAAAAAAGTACCCAGGGCCGGGGTAGTGTAATAGCCATATACATCAATAGAGACCTAATTATTGAAAAATCCGTAAACATTCCGTAAACAGATTGCATATTTAGGAATTGTTTGTGTCCTTTCTTAAGGAATCGAAGCCCTTCCGGGAGCTGCTATCAATAAACGTTGATCATATATTTGATCTATTCAATTGTTATGTAACCTTTATCTTTTCTCTTAATAGCAAAACCAGAGACTATATACCCTCCAACAATTCCTGGGTTTCTGTGTGTGCCTATCCGTGAGTTTTGGCATTGTATTCCAATTTGAAATTCATAATGACATCAGCACCAATGCTTCTACTATAATTGAATAAAGAATCCAGCCCATCATAAATACTAAAAGAATCCATTATCCATCTTTTTATCTCCCTATAACCCCCACTGGATAAAGGGATTCTATTTACAACTACATATTTTGCATCTGGATAGAATGTATAACTAAAAAATACCAATACTCTCGTATTCACCTAAGTATTTTTCCGATGTAATATGAAAACCTTGATTTGTATATCGAGTGAAATCAATACCTAAAAAAGATTCTTCTCTTGCAATGTGTAATAGTTCAGGTAACATACAGGAGGATAGTAATATTAAGACAGAAAGTAACAACTTATTCGTTCTCCAATAATTTGTTGGTCCTGTTAATGTAACAATTAATTTCCAAACTCATTTTTCAAGGGGGGGCAAATACGTATAAAACAGTGTGTAAATACGTATTGCCAAAGGGCTGGGAAAATTCCCTAAACTCATTTATTCTTTTAGTATGATATTGATAACTCCAGCAATAGCATCAGACCAGTATTGTGCGGCTAATTGACTACAGCGTAGAAGCATTAATATGCAAGAATTTAGATAAAAGAATTCAGACATTTGTAAGAATTTTCTTAATTCACAATTATTGACATACTCAAGATGCTTATGCTTGTTTAGAAGAACAAAACCGGCAAGTTCTTTTTGTTAGTAATCATGGCTTGTGCTAACCTCCTGTACTTACTTGCCTCCATCTTACCGTCTTCCAATCCCATCGACAGCACCACTAGGTCTATGTTTTTATCCCCGTTTTTTTCTTCCTTTACATGCTCCATTATCGCCTTCGCAAAATTACTAGCTGGATATTCGGTGTTCTTCATTTCGAATTCTAATCCATGCGACTCAAATAAATCCTTTATCGGATCAACGGAACTCAAGACGTTCCTTAATTCTTCGTCGGTCTTAAAAGTTGGATACAAAAATGTCACGTCAGATTTATACAGTCGGGCGATGTTTAACAGTGTCTTGATAGGAAAGTCCATCTCAGCCTGAGTCCCAAACATCGGCATCACAATGCGCTTGTACGAACGCAGTGGGGTATCCCGCTGAACAACCAATATAGGTATCTCGGCATTAAATATTACTTTCAGTGCATCGCTTCCGGTGACAAACTGCATGCCTTTTTTACCATGGGTGGCCATAAACGAGAGCTGCACTTGTTGCTCATCCATCAATTTATTGATGTCTTTGTATAGAGAGCTCTTTGAAGCCATTGCTTTGAACGTAATCGACTCATCGTAATTGCGAGCCCCCTTGAACTGCTTCTCTGTTTTGGTTTTGGCCCACTCAAGATCGCTCTGATATTGGACTACATGAAGTGATATGATCTCGGCCTGATTTAAACTGGCCAGTTGATAGCAATGTTCCACCGCAACTGTTGAAGCTTCTGTAAAGTCAGTTAATACCATTAGTTTTTTAAGTGACATAATCACAATATTTAATTGTCAAAATCATCAGCTGCTTCACCGTGCAAAGCTGCATCCATTCCCTCATCTTCATCCCGTTCTGTTACGCGACCGCCACCAGTAATTAACGCACTGATCTTGTAAACTATAAGCGTGCCAAGCGCTGAATAGGCAATGGTAGCCAACACAGCAATTGACTGGGTCCCTACCTGCGAAGGATTTCCGTAAAGCAGGCCTGCTGCTCCATTGATCTCAGGGTTGGCTAATATACCAGTTGCTATGGCTCCAAAAATACCAACCATACCGTGCAAACCAAAGGCATCCAGAGTATCATCGTAGCGAATGAGGCTTTTGAGTTTCACTACACAGAAGTAGCCAACTAATCCAGCTCCAATGCCGATCGCTAGCGCTCCACCCACATCCACATATCCAGCCGCTGGGGTTATACCCACTAAACCAGCTACTACACCAGATGCAACACCCATGAGAGTAGATCGCTTCACATCAATCAACTCGCAGATCAACCAGACCATCCCTGCGGCGCAAGCTGCCACATTGGTTACAAGTAAAGCATTGGCAGCAATAGCATCTGCGGCCAATGCACTACCGGCGTTGAACCCAAACCAACCAAACCATAACAAGGCTGACCCAAGAATAGTCAGCTTTAACGATGAAGGGCGGGCACGTTCAGCCACAAAATCTTTTCTTTTTCCCAATATGAGCAACAAGACAAGACCTGCCACTCCGGCATTGATGTGAATCACGGTGCCTCCTGCAAAGTCCAGCTCCCCATGTCCACTCAAAAATCCACCCCCCCAGACCCAGTGAGCAATTGGGCTATAAACCACCAGGGTCCAGAGAAAGGCAAAAATAATCCAGGTAGAGAATTTGATCCTTTCTATTATTGAACCACTTACAATGGCAACAGTAATGGCAGCAAACGTACCTTGAAAAGCAACAAACAGTAAAGTAGGGATTGTGCCGGTAATACTATCAATCGAAATACCTCCAAGAAGCAGATGATCCAACGAACCAATCCACGCTCCATCTCCACCAAATACCAGACTGTATCCAGCTACTATCCATACAAGGGTGGCAGCACAATAGCCTACATAGCTCATCCCAATAGTATTGAGCACACTTTTACTTCTTGTGAGTCCACCATAAAATAAGGCCAGACCGGCAGGCGTCATCAGCATCACCATCGCCGTGGCAACGAGCATCCAGGCTGTATCGCCAGTATTTAAGGTATCCTGCGCCTTCAACAGCATTGGGCATAACAATATTATCAAGCATGCATATAGTCGATTTTGAATGTTCATTCTAATTTAGCGGATAAATAGTAGTTCTCTGTATTTAGGTAGTTTCCAATCATCATTGTTCACCATGCCTTCCAGCATATCAATGCTTGTGCGCACCTTCTCGAAATAAGGATTTACGCTTTCGGCATAAGCTTTAGCTACCTGAGAGAGTTCTGACATGTCATTGGCCTTGGCAATGGTTTCTTTCAGCAGCAAGAGGTCTTTATTAAGTTTTTCACAGAGGTTGGTTATTGATGTCACCTGCTCCACCAGGTTTTTCGCCTGATCGTTTAGACCCATTCTTTTTAAGTTATCGTAAGTATCGCTCAACTTATTGATTGATTTGTATGCTGAAGGAAGAACGTAGGTCCGGCTCATTTCTTGAAACAGATCTGCCTCGATGCCAATCTTATTGATGTAGTTTTCCAACAAAACTTCGTAGCGACTCTCGAGCTCACGAGGGTTATAGATACCCTGCCGTTCAAATAAGTCCTTTGATTTATCTGACACCATCGCCTTGAGCGCTGAAGGTGTGTTTTTATTATTAGACAATCCACGTCTTTTTGCTTCTTCTTCCCATTCTTGCGAGTACCCGTTTCCATTAAAAACCACTCGCTCCACATCATCCATGTAACCTTGGAGCACAGTTACGATATTAGCTTCCGTATCTGGTGTTTTCGCCTCAAGTTGATCTACTTCTGCCGCGAAGGCCTGTAGCTGATCTGCTACGATGGCATTCAGCACTGTAATGGGTGCTGCACAATTTGCCGATGATCCAACTGCGCGAAACTCAAAGCGGTTGTCTGTAAATGGAAGGGGGGAGGTCCGGTTCCGATCCGTATAATCTCTCGATATCACTGGAATCTTGGTTAATCCCAGGTCGATCAATTCTTTCTGCTTTTTTTGTGGTTTGCTTAACCCTGTGGCCCTAAATCCTTTCAAGACCTGCTCCAGCAGAGACCCTGTAAAAATAGAGATAATAGCTGGTGGAGCCTCATTAGCTCCCAGACGATGATCGTTTCCTGCACTTCCTACGCTGGCACGAAGGAGATCACCGTTGTCATGAATGGCTTTAATAAAATTGATTAAAAAGGTAATAAACTGTAAATTAGATCCGGGGTCATCTCCAGGTGAAAACAGGTTCTTCCCGGTACCTGTGGACATTGACCAGTTGCAATGCTTTCCACTCCCATTCAGGCCGGCAAACGGCTTTTCATTAAAAAGGATACGGAACTTATGTTTGATGGCCACTTTTTCCATCACATCACGAAGCAGCTGATTGTTATCCACCGCCATGTTGGTTTCTTCAAACATTGGAGCACACTCGAATTGACCCGGTGCAACCTCATTGTGTCTGGTCACAATAGGAATACCCAGTTTCAAACCCTCCTGTTCGAAGTCTTTCATAAAATCCTGCACCCGCACCGGAATCGATCCAAAATAATGATCATCCATTTGCTGACCTTTCGCTGATTTACCACCGAAAATAGTTCTGCCCGCAAGTAATAGGTCAGGACGAGCGTTGTAAAAACGCTCGTCTACCAAAAAATACTCCTGTTCCCAGCCCAGGTTTGTAAACACATGAGTAACCTTTGAGTCAAAATATTGACAGACTACAGTTGCGGCTTTGTTGAGAGCATGGTTTGCCTTGAGCAAAGGGGTCTTGTAATCCAGCGACTCTCCGGTAATGGAAATAAATACTGCTGGTACGTAAAGCGTTTTACCCAGCTCCGTTTCAAGGATAAATGGAGGCGAAGATGGGTCCCAAATCGTATAACCACGCGCGGCATGAGTTTCCCGCAAACCACCGGATGGAAAGCTGGAACCATCGGGTTCACGCTTGACCAATTCACTGCCCGACAGCTCTTCAATACCCCGTGCTTCCAGATCGAAGGCAGGTTTAAAAAAGGCATCATGTTTTTCAGCAGAAGATTCTGTTAAAGGTTGAAACCAGTGTGTAAAATGGGTAACCTCCTTTTCCATTGCCCAACGCATCATTCCTTTGGCCATCTGTTCAGCTGTAGAAAATTCGATTTTCTTTTGTTTTAACATCGTGTCTTTCATTTCCTGAAAGGTGTCTTTAGAAACGTATCGCTTTAAAGTCTTCAGATCAAACATGTTTTCGCCAAACAGCTCGGAAATTTTCCTTGACTGCTCTGGGCTCGAATCTGTTTTATTTTTCTGGGTTAATTCCTGGGTATCATTCATTTTTTTATTATTAAATTTTAGACAAGAAAAAGTGCAGTGTATACACAATATAATCAAAAATTTTTAAGGGCATGATTTTCATCTGTTGTGATATTTGGACCAACACCGAATCAAATTAAGTGAAAATAATCTTAATAATTAATTACATCACATAGTACATATCCACATCTCCTTTGCCTTTAACTTCAAACTTACCTCTGTATTTACAAGTAAAATGATCTTTAACCAAACTATAAGTTATAGCAGAAATGTTTACCATTCCGGGCGTTCCATGACTCTCCAAGCGGCTGGCGAGGTTTACGGTATCTCCCCACAAATCAAATCTCAGGCTCTTGTTATCAATGATCCCCCCTATTACCGGCCCGCTATGAATTCCAATCCTCAACTCCCACTTCAGGGTTGATTTACTATTTCTATCATCGAGAAATTCAAGCATATTTCGTCCGGCTTTCACGCTTCTAACAGCATGGTCACCATCATCATCCAGGCCTGCTACCGCCATATAAGCATCACCAATAGTTTTGACTTTTTCTACCCTGTGATCTTTAACAATCGCATCGAATCCATTGAATAGAATATTCAATTCGCTGACCAATTCCTGGGTCGACATTTTGGTAACCATTTTTGTAAATCCTACGAAATCAGAAAAAAGAATACTTACTTGGTCATACTTCTTGGGTTCTTCAGAGATTGGAAGAATTGCCCCTGCAGTTATGCCCGGATCGGGCCGGGAACTATTCCAATGTACCCATTTTAAGCCCTGGTCCGTCTCAGTAAAAATTGCAGTGAACCGTAACGGGTCAATTTCAATAATTCCTGTAGCTAATTTTGCTTCCACCACGCAATCACCAAAACAAAGCACCGTATTACCAAAAGACCTTGTTTCCAGCCACTTTACTTTTGTCTCCAAAGCATCAGGGAATTTTTGAAATTCTTCATTGATCTTCATTTGAAAGATTTCTCTGTTTTCCCAAATTTCATCTATCTCTGTACCAAAACCAGAAAAGTCATTCCCTGTGATGCTCATGATCTCATCAAGTGCATTTTCATCTCGGGAAGCCCATTTTCTTAAAAATGTGTGAAGTATTTCCCTGGCCCTTTCTTCGATACTGTTTTCCATGTTAACTACCAATATTAACTTAATTATTTCTGAATTCAAAAGCAGGCTCTAATTGCATAAAATTAAAATAAACCAGATTTGCTTCTGATTCAAAATGATTTGTTCAAAACTTATTTATTTATTATCAAATCAATTTTCCTCAACATAATGGGCGAAATATCAATTAAGATTATCTCTGTTTTCTCTTTTCCACTCAATGCATTGTCTTGATGAAAGGCAATCACTAGAAATTAAAATGGTCTCTTGAAGAAAAAAAAATAGTCTTTTTCAACTGCTAGATCGTATCGTATCCAAAAGATCAAGTTATGGTGATCCATTATCTTTAAAAGTCGGTGAAACCTACTCAATATCTGGAGAAATTCCATTAATGTCAGAATTTGCTCCTTCAGATCCGATGAAAGCATTGGAGAATGTAAAAACTATTCCTGCTGGAAATTTGTAAAGGCTGGATTAATAGTTTAAGTATATTAATGTAAAATAAGGAAAGATAAGAAAAGATAAAAAGTACCCAGGGCCGGGGTCGAACCGGCACGGCCTTGCGGCCATTGGTGTTTGAGACCAACGCGTCTACCAATTCCGCCACCTGGGCTTGAATGGGAGTGCAAACATATTCAATGATTAGCATTAATACAAGCAACAGAATTATCATAAATATGGACAGTTTTCCTTACCAGGTTAAAAGAGTTCATGGGGCTTTCCAAGATGTCCACTTTGATGAAATACATGAGGTTGACCGTGTGGGCATGGAAGATGATATCAAGAAGATGAATGGTTTTTTAAGTTAAAATATCAGTCGTCATCATTTTTAATCTCAATATCAAACTCTGATGCTAAATCTTCTAAGTAATCATAAATGAACGGGCTCCTCGATTTAATACGTAACTTAAAATATCCTCCCACTGGATATTTAATTACTTTGAACTCTTTAATTAATTTATTCCTACCAATTTCCTTAATGAATTCATTTATTTCTGATTCAGAGTCCTTCAGGATATTCACAGTGTAATTATAATTATCATCAATTAACGTATAACCCTTCCCGAATCCGATTTTATTTGCTTGATCTTTAATAAGTTGATATTGAGAGAGATCCCTGGTCAGTGATAATATCTCATCTATCTTTTCCTCATGTGATCGTGGTTCTGGGGTAGATTCTGATGGTTTCCATTTGCTCAATATTTTATTTATACTGTCCTCCAATTTTGGCCACTTTAGCTCAAATTCATCATTTAAAATTTTTGAATCCAGCTTCAGCTCCTCAAGGCTATTATTAAGGCTATCAAGCAATTTATATATCTCCTCTTTGTCAAAAACTGTTGCATTCAACCCACCTAATGGCTGGGCCAGGTCAGTTGGCTTAAGGTTAAAACATATGGGGCAGACAATATCCTTATCTTCCAATTTGCTGATCAAACCTCCAGCCTCATAGTGGATCCAGGTGCTGTCCTTGTTGTCAGGGGTAATTATCAAGATCCCCAATTTCAATTCTGACAATTGCTTGTTTATTTCAGGCCCCCAGAAAATGCCTTTTTTCATATCTGGGGAAAAATATGGCTTTATTGCTTGGATCACAGAAGGGATCCAATCATTGAACTCTTGGGCAACCTTTTTGCTCAGGTCACCCGACCAGCTGATGAATAAATTCTTTGAAGCCATAACTGTATAAAAATGTTAATATTCAAACATTAATTTAGTGAATTTTTAAGATAATATATTGTAATCAACTAACTTTGATATATGACACCTGACGTGTATATCAAATTAGTTGATACTATAAAATGGCCGGTTTTTGGTTTGGTTGTTGTTTTGGCTTTTCTATGGATTTTCAGAAAACAAATTGGGCAAAAAATCGAAAAACTCAACCGGATTAAAATTGGAAAAAATATTCTTGAAGCATCGTCTGACGATGAAGGATCAACTTATAAGGAAATACCAAAGAGTACGGAAACAGAAAAATCTTCACCTCTGGATGAACATACCAAGAAGAAAATTAATGATGCTAATTTCGATGCTAAACGTGGATTATACTATACATTTAAATTCAATAATGATCACAGGTGGTCTTGTATATTTGCTATTAGGTGCACGGCACATTTTAATGAGATGGAAGATGAAAAAGGGGCGGAACATTGGTTAAAGAGAGCCAATGATGATTATACTAATCAAAATCCTGATGAAAGAAAACATTTTATGGAAAGTCATAGAAATGAAACCACCTCACTATTAAATGATGTTATCCAAAAAAGATCAGGAGATTTGAATGAAAGCGCTCAAAATTTTATAAACGAGTTAAATAATTAGTAATCTTACACTTTGCTTTCATCTTCCACAGTATGGATGGTCTTAAGCCCCTCATCGACTTCCTGAAGGTTATTGTTTACTTTAAGGTTTCTCTGCCACTCTGAAATTTCCTCTTTGAAATCCTGCATGTTTTCCATTGCCGATACATCGGTAATTGACCTGGAGTAAGCTTGCAATCTGCAAAAACCTAGTCAGGTGGAATCACCTGACCTCACAGGAACCTAGCCAGGTGGAAACACCTGACTTCACAGTAAAAGAAACGGTGTATTAAAAGAATAACTGAGTAACTTTTGTTGTAAGATTGTATCACAACTATACAGTTGTTTAGTATATTAGTATATGCAAATTTTGATGTAGTTAACGATGGCTGAAGCTGGTATTTATAAAGGAAAGTGGACAAGTGGAACTGGTGACGATACCATTGAGACATTTCTTTCAATATATTTATTTGAAGAAGATGGTTTAACTTATGCTGCATGTCCAACTTTAGATATAACTGGATATGGAAGAACAGAGCAGGAAGCAAAAGATTCTTTAGGAGTAATGATCGAAGAGTTTTTTGATTACACGATCAAGAAAAATACCTTTCGAAGTGAACTTGTTCGTCTTGGATGGTCTGTAAAAAAGAAAAAGAAACTTATCGCCCCAGCTATTGAAGAAATCGCAAAGAAGGACCGCAACTTTGCTAATTTTCTAAACAACAAAAATTACACAGTTGAGCAATCCCCTATCAATATGCCCCTGGCTGTATAATTTTTTAGGTGAAATTATCAAATATACCTTTATCTAAATTCAAAAAGTTTCTAGAAAACCAAAGATGCAAACATATTGGCGGAAAAGGTGGACATCTAAAATATACAAGAAAGGATTTAAAAAGACCTATCGTGATTCAATCACATATTGATCCTGTCCCTGTCAGAATAATTGGCCAAGTACTTAGAGCTATGAAATTGACCAATAAAAAATTTCTTGAGGTTATCAACAATAAGAAATCCGGGATATAATCATTTCACAACTTAATCAAGTCAGGCATAAACACCTGCTTCCCAAATCAAATTGTCAATATACCGCAAACTGGGGTAGATGGAAATTTATGATATTATGTATCATTGCGCCATTTAGAAACTTTACCAATCCGACAAGTTATCAAAACACATGAAGCCAAAAAATATCCACCATTATTTGCCTCTAATACTTTTGATCAGCTGGGCTTGTGAAAAATCCCCGGAAATAAATTGTGATGATGTACTTTTAAATGTTGCTATTGATATCGATCATAGCAATCTCACCTCTGAATGTGGTATCTCTGATGGCCGACTGGTAATTAATGCTTCAAGTTCAATGGGAAGTGAAATAGAATATAGTATTGATGAAGGAGGCACTTTTCAAAAAGATTCTGTTTTTGAGCAATTAAAACCCGGTGAATATTTAGTTGGGATTAAAGACATTAATGGATGTGAATCACCGTTTGAAAAAGTTGTTATTTTCTCGGGGATCAGTTTCCAGGCCAAAATAGCACCAATAATCAAAGCATTTTGTTCTTTGGGGACAGATTTTGATGGGTTTGGTTGCCATGTGCAGGGTGGCAGGGCGAATTCAAACTTTCTAATATTTAGTGAAATTCAATCCAATGCCCAGGAGCTCAAAAGAAGAGTATCGATCCGTAACATGCCAAGAAGCAATTCAATGCTAACCTTAACAGATGAACAAATTGAAATACTGGTTTGTTGGGTCGATGATGGGGCTTTGGAAAACTAAAAATCTGGCCATTGGAAAAACATGGTTAGAATTATGGAACGCTTAGAGGGGCTCATTTGTTTAATGGGAAGTGTTTAAGGGCGGAGGGTTTAAGGTCTAGGGCTTAATTCATTCATAACATTCCC
>CBDVAV010000059.1:0-12375 GCA_965372055.1 uncultured bacterium
AATATACCTCTTCTTTTGATGGTTTCCTCGGAAAGCAGATCTAACACCATTGGCCTGAGTTCTCCTTTCATCCAGGATCGTATAGGAGCACCAAATGATGCTTTAGGCCTATATACTATCTTCTTTGGCAGGTATTTTTCTGCTACTTTTTTAAGTATGTATTTCGATTGCTTGTTTTTATACTTCAATTGGCCGGGAATGCGCATGGCTGCCTCCACCACTTTTCTATCTATAAATGGCACCCTAACCTCTACAGAGGCTGCCATAGATGCCCTGTCGGTATAAGTTAGATTTAAACCGGGCATGAACATATTGATGTCGGTGAAGCACATCTGGTTTATCGGATCACCTCCAAATGCTGCTTCGAAAATGTTTTTATGTTGAGTTCTTAGGTTTTCGATATGCACAGGCTCAATATCATTAAACAAATTTTGTAATTGCTGAATGTCGTAATAGGAATAACTCCTCTGATAGGCTTGCTCTAATGGAAGGTCTGCAAAGTTCAAAAACCTCTTTGCCCATCTTGTCATTCTTAATCCATGGTTGTTAAATTGGGTAGGCATAATATTCACCAATTCTTTGGTGAGCCCTCGAATTCCCCCGGGCAATTTTTTATATTTTTGGGCAAGTAGGGTAGCAATTTGCCTTCTATAGCCAAATAGTATTTCATCAGCTCCCATACCTGATAACAGTACTTTCACTCCTCTTTCATGAGCGGCCTTACTAATCAGATAGGTATTAATTGCAGCCGGATCGCCGATTGGTTCATCCAGAGTGTGTACAATTTGGGGTAATAAATCTACAACGTCGGGCTCTATAATTATTTCGTGATGATCAAATCCGTATTTCTCAGCCATGATCTTTGCGTATTTCTGGTCGTCTGGCATGCGCTCAACCTTTTTATCCTCAGCAAGCGTCCCTATGGTATAAGTAGAGAGCTTAGGCAGGGATTTGCCAGCAATAACCGAAATTAATGACGAATCCAATCCACCGCTCAAAAAAGAGCTCACTTCAACATCTGCCACTAAATGTCTTTTTACCGAACTTTCTATTATCGCGCCAAATTCTTCTATTACCTCATCTTCCTTTGTATCGGTACATTCAGTTGGTAAATGATAGTATTTTGTAACCTTGAAATCTCCATTTTCTTTAAAATTCAAATAATGCCCCGGTGGCAGTTTTTTAAATTCATTGAAAATGGAATCTTGCTCCGGGATCCATAAATAATTTAATCCTGCTACTAACGCAGACCTATTTATGGTACCCTTTGATCCTGCAGTTTGGATGAGGGTTTTTAATTCTGAAGCAAAAGCAAAGGAGTTATTATTTTTAAAATAAAATAAGGGTTTTATGCCAAAATGGTCACGGGCAATAAAAATGCTGCGTTTTTGGATATCATAGATAACAATCACAAACATACCGAGAAGGTAATCGAGGCATTTCTCTCCATAGATTTTGAATAGTTCAAGGATTACCTCTGTATCAGATTCAGTCTGAAACCTGGTATTATGTTCTGATCTTAATTTACCTTTAAGTTCTTTGTAATTATATATCTCCCCAGTAAAAGCAATTACCAGATTGTGCTTCTTAATTGGTTGGTTTGACCTTTGATCAAGATCAATGATCGACAGCCTTTGTGAACAAAGAAGGGTATTTTCATTAATGTAAGTTCCCTGGTGGTCTGGCCCTCTGTGGAATTGAACAGAGTTTGCCAGTTCGGCAATTTTATCTAAATCCGTATAATTAACGTAGCCAGCTAATCCGCACATGCCATTTATGTTTTAAGTAATGACTTATTATGCCTGTTCACTTCGTAAATCAATGAAAAATAAATCAGCCAGAAAAATGCAGAGCTATGAGGAAGCTCCAATACTACATTAAAACTTGTCCAAACCATTGAACCTGCAAGGGAAAGCATCAAGAAATCTAATTTAGTATTATTACTTGACCTATTCCTTCTAAACAAATACCGAAATGCAGGCCAAAGCGGGATTAAAATTAATAAGCCGGGCAACAAACCAACGTGAAAAATAATGGTAATAAATGAATTATGCATTGGAGATAACAATTGCTCTTCAGGTTGGCTTTCGAAAATATTATAATCCAACTGCTCTTGAAACTTTGGAATTGCTTCTTCAGAAACAAATGGAACACCAAATCCATGTCCCAAAACCCCGTAATAATCCACTACGCTTTCTTTCACTGTTTCCTTCCAATACAATAACCTCCATTTAGAATTGCGATCTGAAAACTGTGGAAAGTATAGAAAGAATCCCCAGATAGACACTACCAATATGACCAAAGTGACAAGCTTGATCTGCATCTTGCTAACAAGTATAAAATAAACAAATAATGTTACAAAAACAGATAAAAATGCTGATGAATGTCCCAAAGTGACCGATATAAAAAGTATCAAAACAAATAAACCGATTTTCCTTAAAATTTTCTTTTGATAAATCAATACATAAGCTCCGCTAACTATGACCCCGATTACACCAAGTAGGGAGAAGTAATTGAACCTGTTAAATAAAGGGTAATTTTCAATGGTGACGAAATTATAGATATGGGTTCCTATCTGAATTGGGACCGAAACAATACCTATCAAGATGATAAATTTAATATTCAAATCATTCCTTTCTTTATCAACAAAGCTTGAAAAGATCAGATGTGCGAATGCCAGATATATAAAAAGTGCATAATGCCTGACTATATATTGGGCAGGGCCTATGTTGGCAAAATATGAATATAACAAGTAAATGAAACTGAATCCCAATAATCCAATTAATGGCCAAATTAGGAATTTCCCACTTCTTTTCAGGAATAAGATTGAACAGTAAAAAGTTAGTAAGAGTAGAAGAAAATCATAGAGATGGAATTGCCAAAAAAGGTGAAACTTGGAGAATTCTTTGCCGAAGATAAGGAGCAGTTCAATCAGAATAAACAAACCCATTTGTGCGGGATGGATAGGGCCTGTATTGAAAAAAGATTTTATTCTGGTTAGGGATAACTGCAAGGCTCCACAGGATTTATGTCGGCAAAACTAATTGTTTTTGTAGGCCGAACCAAAGATCAGTTTTCTGAATACATAAATAACAAAGATGGCATACAGGGCCGAGCTAACCACTAAAGTAAAAATTGACGGTTCAAATAAGACCTTAATGGCATAGGAAACAATCAGCATTGGAGCCACCTTTAATAGAAAGATCACCCTTTGAGTAAAAAAACCAATCCTTCCTAAATTCCATCCCAGGGTTAACAGCAAAATTAATTCCCCAACAATTAGCCCAGATGGAATTCCATAGAGGCTGTAGGAAGTTCTTGAAAGGGCTATTACAATGATGATGGTGCAAAAGAGAGCAAATAAATATGACCATAAATTAACATTGTCTCTTTTTTGCAGAAGAATTCGGATATCCGCTGAGGTTTTAAAAGAAGCAATCAACATGGCAATCCCAAACAGTACCAACATCCCACTTTTATTTTCATAAGTGTCTGCAAAAAGCAGGTTTAGAGTGGTTTCTGTATATAAAACAGTGGGTATTATCATGAATACACCAATCAAAATTCCTAGCTTATCAATTTTCAATCCTACGATTTCGTGCTGGAGTTCTTTAAAAAAAGCTTGTACGATTATCCTTAAACCACCTTTAAAGACTTCGAATATTTTTAACAATCCATACACCAGCCCAATTACTTCAATGGTATAAAAACCCTTTGAAACAGCCAGAATCCCGGTGATCAGCAACACTGAAGATATTTGAAATAGTCCTACTTTATAATACTTTAAATAGAACTTATAAAATTCCTTATCAACAGGGAATAAATATGAAACGTGATTGATCCTGGCGGCAAAAAATCCCGAATTTAATATGCCCAGCCCTATTAAAGTCACATAAATAGGCAGATAATCTGTTTCAAAATACCTGGTGACAATAATTAGTCCACTATATGGGATCAATACCCGAAAGAATGATAAGCGGGCAGCATGGATTGGTTTCCCGTTACCATACAGGGCATAATCTCCATTGAAGGCTATTAACGGAGCAATAAAGTATACCATCTTGGTGGGGTCCCAATTAAATAGATAGCTGAATATGCCGAATAACACCACCAGCAAGCTAGCGGTAAATCTGGCCGATTGCCCTAGGTGGTAGTTGCTCCTCCAGTTTTTTTGTAAGGCTACATTGCGGTTAACTGAAAGTTGTATGCCAAAAGAAACAATCCCGGCCACTATCAGTACAGTAGAGTCTACTAATCCAATAAACCCCAGCGTTCTTTCCCCCAGGTTCCTCAATAAATAGCTGATGGTAATAATGGAAACCAAATGAGCAGTACCAGTATATAAACCGACGACAAATATTCTCCTGATCATGTGGTTAAATTATTTTTCCTATAATACAAAATGTATTTATTCGCACAATGTTATTTAAAAAAAATCGCAATCCAACCGGAAGTATTTACCCGTGACATGATGGTTGGATTTTTACGAATATGGTTATAGATTAGATAATTATTTAGAGAATCCTTTATCCGGCAATGGGCATACTGACGGATCAAAATATCGGTAGCTCGGGGTGAATGTAAAATTTGCAAAAAATACATAGATCGATCCCATTTTGGAATCTATACTCAAGGAAGAGGTGGGTGCAAATTGTAGGCTGTCTTCAATAGCAATGATGCCAATTCCATTTTCTAGTCACAACCCATAAATTGCCAATGAAGATTCCTTCCACTGTAATTTCTCTTGAGCAAGTTTCTTGCAACGCGCGCTCAGAACACCAGAATCTTTTTCATTTAAATCAAGGAATTTTTTGATAGTAATAGCGTAAGAGTGAGATGAAATCTCTGCCGATTTGAAGCCTGTTTGCCCGTTGATTACCAGTTCTTTTGCAACACCAACATCAAAAGATATGATTGGACAACCATAGGCTATTGATAAATTGACCATATAGGGTCCAGTTTCCATAATTGAGGAACTTAGAAATGCGTCAGCGGCTAAAAAGGCCAATGGAAGTTGGTCGGCCAAATCCAAATACCCAAGCGATTTCCTTCGGAATGGAATCGTGTTGAAAATATTAGAATAACTCTTGGATGAATAAACGATGCATATTCTTGCTTTGGTACCCGGTTCAACTAATTCAGAAAGAATCTTCAAGGATTGCTTTAAAAAGGATAATCCTTTTCTCTCATCTTTGAAATTAGCTCCAGTAAATAGTACAATGTCTGATTTTTCAAGATTAAATCGCCTCCTTGCTTCAACCTTGGAAAAATTGGTAAAATGGGAGGTATTTACTTTCAGAATATGTTCCAGAATATTCTTGTTTCTAAAGAGTTGAGATTGTCGTACATAGTCGATGGAATCTCCTGGACTGGCAACAATAGTCATCGGGATGTCCTTTAACTGATTCTTTTTTATTTCCAGATTCCGAATAGCCTTGTAGCCATCCATCAAAGCCGGACAATTGGCACAACTACTTTCAAATCCTTTGCAACCCCATGCATAGTGGCAACCTCCAGTATACGCTCCCATGTCTGTCATTACCCAAAAAATCTGAGCCTTCGTTTTTTTATATAAATCAGAAATGGTCCTTGTATTAACAAAACGGCTCGTCCAATAAAAAATAATAATATCGGGAATGAACTTGATCTTCCTCAAAATGTTTTCAGCCGGGATAAAATTTCTTTCTTCATTTATGTTGAAGAAAAGGTACTTACGAACCCCATATAGTGAAAATATCTTGTTGATGCCGAGCCGAATTTTGTGAAGGAAAACCTCGAAAAGGTTGTAATAAAGAATCAGGTGTTCCTCTTTTTTTGCATTCCTTCCATGCACCAGGAACCTTGAGTAATGTCCTCTTTTTTTCATCTCAGTATGAATTAGTACTGGCACCTGACCTGCACCTGGTATATTATCGTATGAAATGTGGAGAACTTTCTTCATCTGATTTTACTATTCAAAACAAAAGGGTAAATAAGAGCTCTGGGGATGCCTGCCAGAACGTTTGCAAGAACAACACCATAGAGTCCATGTGGTTTTCGCAAGAATAAAAGCGAGAACCAAAAAGCACAGAGCCGTAAATGACGAAATGATGCTTTGAATCTTGATCTGGCCCATACCATTGAGAAAAAAAGAGTGGATACTTCTCCACATATTCAAGACGGTATAAAGGCACATTAATAGCACAATGCGTCCCTCAATGCTGAGATTCTGGCCTATCCAAATTGGTATGGCTATATCTGCCACTAGATACAACCCCAGACTAACTGAAACAAAAAGCAGGAAAAGTAACCTTAGATTTTTGAGGCTTTTTCTAATCCAATCGAAATCCCCCTTTGTCAGCGCCTCTGTTACTGCCGGCCAATATGGATTGAGGAAAACATTTAGCACAATTGGAATTGCGTGAAAATAGTTGAAGATGATGCTGTAAATTGTAACCTCAGCAGGTCCGATTTGTGAACTAATAATTAAATAGGATGATTGAAATAAAATAATACCGTTGATCTGAACCCAGAAAAAGTTCAATCCAAGACCTAGAAGGTCCTTCAGGTGTTCATACTTGAAGAAAGTAATCGAGGGGGATATTTTCTTAAATTGCTTGCGATAGAGAAAAATGCTAGCTGCAAGTAATACCAAAATGGGAGTCAACATATTAATTACTATTACTGCAATTAGAGACCCTTTCTCATATTCGAATAGGACCAGGCCCAGCATAAAAATAAAAACCAAAATACTTGAGAGAAGATTGATGAGATCTGCTTTGTAAACTTCTTGATGAGCAATCAATACTGAAAGTAAAATTTGGTGTGTGAACCTTGCAGCGAAAAAAAAACAAACGAGGATGTTAATATACCTAAGGTCTAATTCTGTATTGGAGATATTTAGAATCTCGGACCAATTCACAAACATATTAGGAATCAATAAAAGTATGAAAACTGAAATCGATATAAGACCTATAGCTACATAAGTTGTGCTTACATATTCCCTGGCCAATATGTATTCGGATTTTGTTAGGGCCAATACCAGCCGGTTTTTAAGCCCGTTAGCTAATCCAAGATCAAATAACCCCATCCAATTGAAAATTGTGAATATTATTATCCAAATGCCATAAGTTTCTTCTGTCAGGTAGTTATAGAGTAAGGGAATCATGGCTAGTGTAAGTACAGCGCTTCCACCCTTAATTGGTAGGGCGAATATTATGTTCTTATATATATTACGGGTCCGTGGGCTAAGTTTGAGGCCCCTAATGTTCATATAATTTTTTTATAGTATCGGCAATAAATTCAGTATCTGAAACCGAAAGTTTATGATGAAGGGGTAGTCGAATTAAACGATTTGAATACATATCGCAATTTGGCAAATTCAATGCATTGTTTTCTTTCAGGAAAAATGGGCTTTTATGTAGACTTGGATAATGAAATGCCACTGTGACCCCTTTAGATTTCAATCCCCTAATTAGCCTATTACGATCGTTTAAATCCTGAGCTAAAATGTAGAATATATGCGAATTATGAATTGCATAATCAGGAATAAATGGACATTCGAGATAATCTTCTTCAGATAGGAATTCATTGTAAGAGTACCATAATTCACTTCTCTTTTGGAGGACATGGTCTAACTGAAAGAGTTGAGCATATAGAAATGAAGCCAACATGTCTGATGCAAGAAAAGAAGATCCGATATCGACACATTCGTACTTAGGAATTTTTCCACTTAAGAAAGCAGCTTTATTAGTTCCTTTTTCCCAAATTACTTATGCCAGTTCGATAAACCTGTCATCGTTGATGACCAACATTCCACCCTCGCCACAATGGATATTCTTTGATTCATGAAATGAATAACACCCTATTTGACCAATTCCTCCGAGTGGTTTCCGGTTATAAAGACTTCCAAGTGCATGTGCAGCATCTTCAACAACCATAATATCGTACTTATCGGCAACGGTCAATATAGCATCCATATTGCAAGCAACGCCACCATAGTGGACTGCGACAATTGCCTTGGTATTGGTAGTAATTAAACTCTCTAATTCGCTTTCTTCCAGGCAGGGATGACTTCCTTTACTATCCATAAAAACAATTTTTGCTCCTTGTCTTTTGAAAGCCAATGCAGTGGATGGAAAAGTGAAGGAGGGTATAATAACTTCATCACCTGATCCAATGTCTAGTAATAATGCAGCCATTTCCAGTGCGCCCGTTCCAGAATGTGTAAAAAAGCATTTTTTTAAATTCCACTTCTCCTGACAAAAGTTTTGGCATTTTTTCGTAAAAGACCCATTCCCAGAAAAATGCCCTGAAGATATAACTTCCTCTATATATGCAGTTTCATTTCCTGAAATATATGGTTCATTAAATTTGATACGATGCATTTATTTATGGTTTCTTTAAGTCAAACTTCTTATTACTTTTGTCGGGAATCCGAAGGCTACCACACCGGACGGAATATCTTTTGTAACTAGCGAGCCGGCACCAATAATTGAATTTTCACCAATGGTGATCCCTTCGATAATGTTTGAACCAATACCAATTGTAACCGATGAAGAAATCTCGCAGTGGCCAGCTATATTTACCCCAGGATGTATTGTACATAAATCTGAAATAATGGTGTGATGCCCTACGGAGACATTTCTATTAACTGTTGTTAGATTTCCTATTCGCACAAATGGTGCTAAGATCACGCCAGGATTCATAATAACTCCGGAATTTAACTCAACGGTTGATGCGATGGAAGTATTTGCATGGATGAGAGAAGTATAATCTTTGTATTGAATGTTGTAATGTTTCTTAAAGAATTGATATACAATTCTTTTACTTTCCGATTTATTCACGCCAATAACAAGTTTTTCGAGTGGAGACCTTAGCCAATCATTGTGGAAAGTAACAGTGCTTTTGATTCCTGGAATCAAATATGAATGTATGCTCTCAATATCAATATTATTGACAATCTGTATAGCAAAATTTTTACTGTCAACACTTGCGATGATCTCGATGAACATGGATAGTGCTGCATCCCCTGCGCCCAAAAACGTATATCTATTTTTTTTGCTCATCTAACATCTTACCATTGATATTCTTTTTTTTATTGTAAAATCCCAAGTTACCGAATTCGCTTGGGCTCATTATTTCCCGCTCAAACTCATTGGCTAGCCGATGAATCCTTCTAATTAGGTCGATGTTTTTAGCGAGTGTCTTTCGTTCCTTGTCGTACCAAATATTGTCCTCAATCCCAACTCTAACACCTCCACCCATGGCAATAGAGAACGTGTTCATCTTTAACTGATCCTTCCCAATTCCTGCCAGAGACCAAAAGCCCCCTTCTGGAAGATCATTTATCATCAAACCTAGATAGCTTATTTCAGCCTGGGAGCTTGCTATATTTCCACATAGAATATTATAGTAGAATGGTGGGTTCAAAACCGCCTTCTTTATCAAGTATTTAGAGTAATTGATCATTCCTGAATCGAAACATTCTAACTCTGGATTTACACCGTGCTCTGTCATAGCCTCAATTAGAGATAAGATAGTATCAGGGGAATTTACACTGGCTTGATTGAGGAAATTGAGGGAGCTAAGTGTAAGTGAACCCAAGTCGGGGTATAATTCAAGAACCTCGGCTCTTTTTTCAATCTCCTGAATATTACGGCCGCTCAATGAGGCAGAAATAACTAAACCAGGGCAAAATTTTCTTATGCCATCAAATATATCAGCATATACTGATGCCTTATATGTTGGCGTCCCATCATCTTTTCTCGCATGTAAATGAACAATTGTTATACCCAATTCAAAAACCTCATGTGTTTGCTCTATAATTTCGGTTGCCAAAATGGGGACATGGGGCGTACTGGATTTAACAGGCACCATACCTGTAGGTGCAAAATTTATAATTAATGGATCAGGGTTTTGCATCAGATTAATCTAAAGGTGTAGCAGCTGGTGTGATTAAAACTATTTATAATGATGCTATGAAACAAATAATTCATCTGCAAATTCGAGTTTTAGAATTGATATCCAAACAGATCAATATCTTCTTGATATAGTTTGTTTATTATCTCCCTTGTAAATTGAGAATAGTAATCCCGATAGTCATAGGCCTTACCTAGTTTATTGATATGAGGAACAGTGAAGTGGTTAATTTCTAACATTTTAGCAATTTTCTTCAAATCAATATCCAGTGTTTCCAAACGACCGATATAATCCATTTGATCTATCATATATTTTGGATTATGGTATGAACTACAATGATGAATTAAATTTCCAATGGTCCTTGTATACTCATTAGTGGGGATTTGCTTTTCCACGTGATGATCGTGAACATTAGTCCATCGAAGAAAGTCCACAAAATCTTTAAACGTTGGGAATAGATACCTCCAGGTCATTGACGTCATAAACATCCTATAAGCTGAAACAACTCGCGCGTATGGATTACGGACAAATGTAAATTTAACACTTTTATCAAATATTGCGTCTGGAATTCTTTCTCGTCCAGTCCTCCCTGGAAAATTCCCAGGTCTTGCTATACATGAGATAACTACAGGATTATTTATGAACGCATTTATTAAAGAACTCCCGGCACACTTGTGAATGTGTATGAAAATCCCCCGAACAGACTCCGCTTTTTTTTCTATCAGAACCTCTCCTGTGGGCTGTTGATGGGTTATTCGTTTATTGATGGATTTAAGAAATCTCCCTGAAAAACGCCATGCTACTGGAGGCATTAGCTCCTGCAATAATTTTTTATACATATTCATATAAATTTGTATTCCTCGGCATTGATTTCACTAAATTCTAATTAATACTTTCCACCCAATAATTTCATAAATGATATTTTAATAGTTGTCAGATCCTTAAATTAGACAACTTACACTTCCTTTATTATACCCATTAGATCAATTAAATCTCTAAATCAGCGATTATTTTTAAGATCCTTTCCGTGGCCTTACCGTCCCAAAGCGGTGGTATTTCACCTTTTTTAAAACTACCGTTTTCAATTTGTTCATTTTTTTGTTTTATTGCCTCCAAGTCGAAAGAGATCAATTCATTGGATCCCAATTCAATGGTTGAAGGTCTTTCAGTACTTGATCTCAAGGTAAGACAAGGAACTTGTCTGAAAGTGGACTCCTCCTGAATTCCACCACTATCGGTGATGATCAATTTGCATTCGGCAATCAATTTTTGGAAGGAGAAATAATCAAGAGGATCGGTCAAGACTAAGTCATTTAAATTCTCAATCTGATTATACAGATTGAAGTGTTTTAATTTATCAACAGTTCTGGGATGAATAGGGAAGACAATTTTTTTGTAATCAGAGATTTCTTTGATTAGCTCAATTAGTTTTTTCAAACCATTTTCATTGTCTACTGTTGCTGGCCGATGGATGGTCATCAAAATAAATTCACCAGGAATTAAATCAAATTTTCCAAGTACTTCACTTTGTTGAATTTTGTCATCAAAGGCCACCAAGGTATCGATCATGGTATTGCCTACTAAAAATATGTCATGATCTAAACCTTCTTTTTTCAGATTATCAACCCCGCTTTGCTCGGTGACAAAAAAATAATTAGCTACCTGGTCGGTAAGTATCCGGTTAATCTCTTCCGGCATGCCTCGGTCGCCACTGCGGAGGCCACTTTCCAGGTGGGCTAATTTTATGCCCATTTTATTAGCTGTAAGTGCGGCTGCGAAAGTGGAATTGACATCACCTACCACCATGAGCAAATCCGGCTTATATTCTGATGCTATTTTCTCAACACCCTGCATTACTTCTGCCATCTGGGTATTGGGAGATCTGGCAGATATGTTCATAAAATAGTCGGGGACAAGGCCGAATTGCTCAAAAAATACATCAGCCATATTGTGCTTATGGTGTTGGCCGGTGTGTGCTATCTTGATATCGAGATCGGAAAATCGTGATGCAGCTTTCTTGAACTGGGTAACTTTTATAAAGTTTGGTCGGGTGCCAACGATGATGAGGAGGTTTTTCATTATGGATATTATTCATCACGAATTTTAATTATATGATTAAACCGATTTCCAACAAAGAAATTGTTTGCAATAAAAAACAAAATAGTTACTAAAGCTATTAATAGAAAAATAAGAAGTTTAATTCTCATTTGCTCTGAATCGAAAATTATATTTGACTTGGAATAAATAAAGGGATTAGATATTTGGTTTTCGAGATTAGAAATAATCATTTCTGTAGAACTGAGTTTCTTGACATCATAAAAATAAAAATTATCGAATATTTCTTGATTGACCCAATTTTTTTCCTTTCCGTTACTATTTAATCTCACTTCATATAAGTGTAGCTGCTTATCCAAAAGACCAAAATCGATACGTAATCTTCTTATTTCTATTGTATCAGGAATATCTATCAATATT
>CBDVAV010000060.1:0-12326 GCA_965372055.1 uncultured bacterium
TACGGGTTACAAGTTCATTACTTGTGTTATCAATTTCAAACTAAACTCCTATCCATAGTGAAAAAGTTAAAACTTCTACTGTTTTTGTTTGCCTTTTCTTTTTTAACTATATCGTGCAATGATGACCAGGCTAATTCAAGGTTGGTAATTAGATTAACAGATTCCCCTGGTGATTTCAATGCGGTAAACATAGATGTGCAGTCCATTGAAGTTCATCGATCCACTGGTAACCAGGAGAGTGGTTGGATCACCCTGGATGGGGTTAATGCCGCGGTGTACAACTTATTGGATTTTACTAATGGAATTGACGTGGTTTTGGCAGACACGGAATTTCCAACAGGTCAACTTTCCCAAATGAGGTTAGTTCTGGGAGATAATAATACAGTTGATGTCGATGGACAGATACTCCAATTGGAGACACCTAGTGCTATGCAATCCGGATTAAAATTACAGATAAACGAAACCCTTGAAGAGGGAATTACATACCAATTTCTATTGGATTTTGATGCCGCAAAATCTGTGGTGAAGGCGGGATCATCAGGAACATTTAACCTAAAGCCGGTAATAAAAGTAATAACAGAAGCCACTAGTGGAGCCATTAAAGGAACTGTATTGCCCGATAGCCTTAATGTAGCAGTTTATGCCATGCAAGGTGCTGATACTATTGCCACTACCTATGCAGTGGAAGATATCTCTGAATACCTAATAGGTAGTTTAGCGCCAGGCACTTATGATGTGGTTTTTGATCCCGGTGAAATGTCGGGATTTGATCCAAATACCATTGAAGGTGTGGAAGTAGTGTTAGGAGTAGTTGCTAATGCTGGTGAAACCATTTTAGTAAAGAACCCGTAAATTCCCCGGAACTCAATCAAAGTCAAATATATCATCAAGATTGGTTGCTATGCCGATCTTTATACCAAATTCTTGATAACGGCCATTTTGAAAAGCAGTAATAAATTCCAACCTGAATACCCTGAAAATATAATCTATGCTATACCCCAATTCAGTATAATTATCCGATTCATTGGTGTATAGATAATTGACAATAAAATTTTCCTTCAGTCCTTTTTTTCTAAATAATCCCAGTTGGGTGATTAAAAATCTCCTGAATTGGTAATGAATATGAGTTGATAGATATTCGTCCGGGGTAGAGTAAAGATAATAATCCAACATCCGGTAGCTGCCAACCGGATCTGTGGTAACAAATGGAGTTCTGTTCCCCAGAAAGTGTTTATAATCAGAAAAATACATTTTGCTGGAATTTAAAAATGTTCCTGCATGAAATTTTAGGTCAATTTTTCCCCTGATCCCAGCCTGGAATTTATAACGAAAGCCGAGGTCTATTAAATCGTAATCAACATCGCTTGAAAATGCATTGTCAATACCTTTTTTATACTGAAACGATATAACTGGAGACAAACCATTAACCGGCCTTTTGATACCGTTTTCAATGGTAAACTTTTGCCATGGCTCATATTCCAATTCTAAATTTGCAACCAGGGCCTGATGTTCTGGAAAGCTTGTAGTTGCCAGCAATATATTTTCAGGCAGATTAATTGTATATCCTTCTCCATCCCTGTTGATCCACTTATGGTTACTGCTGTTCCTAAGGTCGTTTCTTTGTTCCCAATCAACACCGATGTTAAATTTCAGGTTAGTTGCGATTTGTTGCTCGGTAAGAACCTTGATAAACTCTTTTTCATAAAGTTTCATATAGTTTCTTTCCAAAACCAAGGTAGTGATGGTATTGACAATTGGGTGAATGGGCTCATCATCATTGTATTGACTGACAAATCTTCCAGCTTCAAGAAATAATCTGTTTCTTCTTAACCTTTCTCCATATCGATATGTAATGTCAAACTTCCCCGTGATCTTTTCCCTGGCAACGGAATACCTGAAGGTTGGCCCCATCCTTAAATCTTTTCTATTTTCAAGATACCTTCTGTAGGTAATGTGATAATTGAAGTTGTAACCTTCCACAGTGTTAAAACGAATGGTCTCCAAGGGGGAATGAAGCGTAATTCTGCTCTTTTTGAAACGGTAGGAATCTCCTATAATGACATCCTTGAGGTTAAAATTCTTTTTTTTGGAACTTTTGCTGGTGGTGTCTTTTGAAGAGTTTCCATTTTCAGCTACTTCCATGCTGTCCATTTTGTGGTAACCCTTTATTTCATATTTTGATAAAGGGACAGGTCTGATGGATGCCCAATAAACAGAATCACTTTTCCCGGCCAGTGAGTCAACTGTAAACTTCTTGTTTTCAATGATGTCTGTGAAATCAAAATCCTCCAATTCTTGTTTTTCGTAATCTTTCAGTGCTTTTCTCAGATCTTTCCTGGTTATTTCTTTACCTGATGAGAGTTTCTCTTGAATAGCTGAAATGTCAGTTTTGGGGGTAGGGTTTTGTTCTATTTGAGCTTCAACTTCCTTGGCGAGTTCTTTATCTATCTTTTCATCAACTACTGTAAATTCAATTTCAAGTTCCGGGTTCAAAGTAATGACATACTCACTTACTGTAGCCAGGTAATTAAATTCAAAGCTGATGCCAAAAAATCTCCCTTTAACTTTGAAAGTATGGCTAATCGGTAGCCAGGCTATCTTTTCAATCGGTGCGTAAATTTGTTTAACATTAAATGATATCCCCAGCTTGGTAGTAGTCAGGTCCAGGCTATGAATGCTCCAAAGGTTTTCCACGATGTATATTGTACCTACAAATACATCATCCCCGCTGGCTCGCGGAATTACCTGAATCTTGTTGATCAAGTAACCTTGCTCTTCAAAATATCCTAGATAAGTAAATCGATAGTAAGAAAAAGCCTTGGGGGAAAGGGGAGATATCGATCCAGCTACTTTTGGATCGTAAAATGAACCATTGATAAATTCATTTGGGCTACTGTTATTATTATCCCCTTGAGTTCTAATGGAAATCACACGTTCTTCATACGTATTTGGCCGTTTGTATTTCACTATACTAACGGATTCTTGTATAAATGCGGTAGTGGAATCAATGCCTTCCTCTTTTAGTTTATTTCTCAGAAAGAATGGAACATCGATGACCCGGCCAGAGCCTTTGATATAAACTTTGGCACTTGAACTATCGATCTGCTGGGTGTGGTATTTGCTCTTGGCAATTGCCTTGCGCATAATTGTGTAGGCGGGGTCTTCTTTTCCGGTAGTGATGGTCACATTCTTAAGCACTATTACCCGAGGTTGCATCAATACATCAAGATTTGTATACCCACTTTTTATCTCAACCACTTTTAGCTGGGTCTGATATCCCATGAATTGAAAAACCAAGTCATACTTTCCTGGAGCTAGTTTTATATCATAAGATCCTTCTGCGTTAGACGTGGTTCCAGTTTGCAGGTTTCTGACATAGATAGTAGCGAAAGGCAGGGTTTCATTGTTTTCATCGGTAATTTTACCCCTGATCCCCTGTGAAAAGCCAGTGAACTGAGATATCATATATATGAAAACAAGAGTACCTAGCTTCCTCATGTATTTTGATTCCAACTTTGCCATTAGGACGTTAATAACCCTAGATTGTTACAACGGATACAAATCTATTGCAATAATACATATTAGAGGATGTTGGTTTGAGGGAATAGGTTGCTTTTTACACCTCCTATGAAACTTTATTCTTTTCACAGAATAATCAAAAGGCAATATCAAAATCAGGGTCATTGTTCCCGTTAAAATGTCAATCTCAATATTAGCTGGCATTATTTAATTGCCCCATATCATTATTATTTTCTTAACTTACTGGCATGAACACTCGAAGAAAATTTCTAAAAAACACCCTTTACTCATCATTGGCTTTACCGCTGATGACATCAATTGACCCGGAGCAATATTCTATCGGTCACCTGAAACAATTTCAATCACTGTCAGATGAAAGTGAATACTGGAATGCGATCAGGATGCAGTTTCCCTTGAAGAAAGGACAGACCTATTTCAATAATGGAACCCTGGGGCCAATGCCGGGCTACGTGCTAAATACGGTGATTGACAATATGCACAATGCTGCTGTTCATGGTGCTGAAACAGATTATAAAGGCAATGGCCCAGATTTGCTCACAGGGTACTTTCAATACGAAGACCTTCGAAAAAAGGCCGGGGCTTTGGTCAATGCAGGTTTTAAGGAGATTGTACTTACTCAGAATGCAACATTTGGAATGAACTTCGTGGCCAATGGCATGGAACTAAAGAAAGGTGATGAGATCATAAACACTGACCAGGAACATGGTGGGGGATATGCAGCATGGCGGCTTTTGGCCAAACGAAGAGGCTGTATTTATAAAATGGCCAAAATGCCAGTTCCGGCAAATAATCCCGGTGAAATCGTTCAGGCCATTGTAAAAGAAATAACCCCTAAAACCAAGGTTATCGCCGTGCCACATATAATATCTGGGTATGGTACGATATTGCCTGTAAAGGAAATATGTGCCGAAGCCAAAAAGAGAGGAATATTCGTGATTCTTGATGGTGCTCAAACAGTAGGGCAGATCAAAGTTGATGTAAAAGATTTAGGTTGTGATGCTTATTATTCAAGTTTGCACAAATGGCTCTTGGCACCCGCCGGAAGTGGCCTGTTGTATATCAATGAAGAAAGTATGCCCAATATCTGGAGTACCATTGCCAGCTACCAGTGGGAAAATGAAGAAGATCACGGATTTAGGTTAATGCAAAATGGCACTGGTAATCCTTCGATCCTGGCGGGATATGAAGCTGCAATAGACTTCTATAATACTATTGGAGCAGATAAGTGGATAGCCAGGATAAAATATCTTGGCGATTATCTAAGAACGGGATTGAAAGCCATCAATAAAGTTACCATTCATTCCCCTGTTCATCCAGATATGTGTGCTGGAATGACGACTTATTCAGTGGAAGGCATAAGCGGGCCCGATTTACAAAAAACCATGTGGGAGAAGGAGAAACTTCAACCCAGGTCAGTAGGTGAGGAAAATATAAGGCACTGTGTGCATATTTATAATAATGAGCAGGAAATCGACAAGGCATTAAAGATCATTGCGGCAATCTAGGGATACGTATAAATAAGTGATCTGACAATCCTTTATGATTATTATCCACAATACCAACTGATAGCGGCATCCTTTTTCAAAAAATTTTCAGTTTTAAAACAGTATTCTTACGCAGTGTCAGCCAACAATTTGGTGTATTTATACTCTTTTTTATGCGTATTTCCCTACCATGTGAATTTTCCAATTGAATTTTAGTTCTTAACTTTCAATAGAAATCACGTAAACACTGTACTAGCTATGATTTTCTCAATTAAGAATAACTTGTTGTCGGTTTCTTCTGGAACAAAAATCCAGGGAAAACCTATAAGCATTGATGCTACATCTTATACAGCCAAAAAGAATAAAAAGAAATTTTCTTCACAAATGCCGGACTCTATCATCATTCACTATACTGCCGGTAGAAGTGCTGAGTCATCTGCAAAATTTCTCGCAGGGGATGTTGAAGCTTCTGCCCACTTGGTAATCGGCAGGGATGGGGAAATATTCCAATTAGTTCCTTTTGATACCAAATCCTGGCATGCTGGCGAAAGCTCCTATAATGGAAGAAGATATTACAATAATTACTCCATAGGTATCGAATTGGATAATGCCGGGGTATTAAAAAAAACAGGGGATAAATTTATTTCATGGTTTGGCAAATCATATCCCAATTCTGAAGTTATCGAGGACAACCATCGTAATGAGGATGTTCCCCGATTTTGGCATACATACACACCCATCCAAATAGAGATTTGTGAGGAGATATGCAAATTACTTATTCAACAAATCGACATAAAGGAGATTTTAGGTCACGAAGAGATATCCAAGGGTAGGAAGCAGGATCCTGGCCCTGCTTTCCCTTTAGATAAGCTGAGAAACGATTTATTGCATCAAGATAGGAAAACCGAGAGTTCGGCATTACCTGAAAGGGGAATTGTAACCGCCTCTAAATTAAATATTAGAGAGGGTGCTGGGCCTGCATTTGATAAAGTAGCCAAACCTATTTTGAAAGGCCGGGAGGTTGGCATTTTGGAAGAAAAAGATGGATGGTACAAGATTTCAACCCAGGTTGAAGGATGGGTAAGCAAAGATTTTGTACATCCCAAATAGTTTGAAATGAACAGGCTTGTAGTTCTACTTTTTATCGGGATCATAACCTTTGCTATCTTATTTCTTGTACAAAGAGTAGATGTTTTGGAAGATATATGGCTTTGGGTAATTGGGTTTGCCGGGTCAATTGTAGGTGCGGGTAAAAAAATAATGGAATATTTTAAGACGAAAAATAACCAAGCTGGGAGTTCGGAAAATGACAAGAACAATGCAGGCCAAACAAATGCAGTATCTGGAAATGCCCCACCTCAATATTTGCCTCAATCCCAAACCAATCAACAAGAGGAAGATTTTGATGGGACAATACTAACCGTGATGAGGTTTTCAGATGATGGCGACACCACAGTTGGATTGTTATATGTCAATGATGAGTATTTTTGCTTTACCCTGGAAGATGCCCATCAAGATGTAAAAATCCCTGGATTAACCCGTATTCCAGCAGGACGCTATGAGGTGGATTTCCGGCAAGAAGAGACGGAATTAACTAAAAAATACCGAAGTAGTTATCCTGATTGGTTCACATTTCACCTCCAATTATATGACGTGCCGGGTTTTTCCAGTGTATATATTCATGCTGGCGGAGATCACACCGATACTGAAGGTTGTTTACTGGTTTCAGATTCTATAACAGTTACTGACCCAAAAACTTTCTTTACAAATTCAAGAAACACCTTTAAACAATTTTATAAGGTTATTGGTAGAGAGCTTAATCAGGGAAAGAAAGTTGTTTTAAATATTAAAGATGAATCGTGGTTTAATAATTAAATATTACTATGAAGAATTTTGAAAAAAGAGTAATCCTTATTGTTGTAGCTTATATTTTACTGCTCGGGATAATTACCTTCGTTTTGATACGGTTGCATCATGATGAACCTAAAGATCTCTATTATAATTTGGCTGTGGCTTTGATCATCAGTTGGATTATTCTATTGCTAATTTATTACATCTGGGCAATCCAGTTTTATAATGTAAACTTTGGATGGGCAGAGCAAGCATGGAAGAGACATGAAATCAATAAAAAAGACAAACCGGAAATAGCAAAAAAAGAGCCGCCCAAAAACCCCAATGATACAGAAACCCTTGGATTGCCCCCAGGTACTATAAGAGGTACCATTGCACTATCCTTGTTAGTAGCTGGACTGGCAGTGATGATAGCCTCATTAAGCATGGAGAGCCGGTTAACTGAAAATGAATTCTTTGTAGATAATTTTGAATTTTTCAAAACTGCCTTCCTGATGATGATAGCTTTTTATTTTGGCAACAAATCACTGGATTTTCTTCGTGACCGGCAAAAAGTAATAGGCGGGGCAGGTTCGGTATCGCAAGTACCCCACAAATCTGGAATAAGGAGCGGGGCTGTGGCCAGTGCCAGTGAAGCAAGAAAAGTTTTGGCTGGCGATGATCTAAAAGGCGATGTAGACCCATTTGATGATCCTGATTCAGTGGGATAATGAAAAATAGCTTTAACATAATAATATTATCCCTGCTCACGCTTTTATCCTGTAAAGAACAGAAACGCCATTTCGTGGTAAGTAAAATTAAGAGCGCGGCCAAAATTGCTACCGTGGAAACCACGATCGACAAAATAGTTTTGGGCACTAAGGAGAAGCGATTGCTGGGAATTGTTAAAATAAACCAAGCCCAATTTGTTGCGTATACCCGGGCATTTATAAAATCAGGAATTGATTTAAACCAGCTTGAACCAGGTGATGTAAAGATAGATGGGAAAAGAATAGAGTTGAACCTGCCCCATGTGCAAGTGTTGGATTTCTCTTATCCATTTAGCTCTTACAGGATCGATTCGACAGTGACACGGAATGCATTCCTAAATACAATTTCAATAATTGACCATGAGCGGTTTTATCAACTGGCCGAGCTGGACATTAGAAATAATTTAAAATACTTGGGCATAATCAATACAACAAAAAATAAGACGCGATTGATGATGGAAGGGCTTTTGAAAAATTTAGGTTACGAAGAGATATATATTTCTTTTAAAGAAGGGGAGTTTATAACAGAAATAGAAATAAATGAAAATGAAGCACTGTAATGTTTGGTAAATGGTTTTCAAATCTTGCCTTTTTACTTCAAATACTATTGGTGGTAGGTGGGGTGCTGGTTTTTGGCTTTTTTGATCCCTTTGGGATTTTCAAACCAAAATTGACCCTTGAAGATACCCCGGTAAGTGTGAGAAGTATTAAAGAGATCGGGCAACTGATCACTGCTGAGTATTATGGCGAGGTGCTATCCTCATTGCATGAAAGCCATATCAATGAGATTGAAGATTATTCCAACGAATTTGCAAAGGAGGTTAATTTATTGCATAAAGAGTTTAAAGATGCAATAGATATTATTGTGGAGAATAATTCCAATGTTAAGAAAAATAAGGTTCGCAAATATTTTCATGATGAAAACGAAGAGTTGGTAAAAAATATTCACTACGATTTTTACATTAATTACTTGTTAGAAAAACACAAGTTTCGAAATGAAAATAAATTACTTAAAGAATTAGTATTTAATAATCAAAAATTGAATTTGGGTGATAGTATTGATAGTAGTTTTTTAATTAAACGAAAAGAAAAAAAATTAGAGGATTTATTTGCTAACAAAAAACTGATGAAACGGCAGATTGTCTTGGTTGGCAGGGGATGGGTGAAGGCCGGTTATGATTTCGGCAAATTTACTCAGAGAAATTTCAAATATGATAAAGATAAAAAAACCATATATTTCCTGGGGATGGAGCCCAAGATTCTCAGTTTGACCATTAACCCGTGGTTTATACCCGAGAAGAAAATAAAGGGCTTTGAAATCCTATTGGCCACAAACAAGGCCAAAGACCCAAAATTTATAGAACAAGTAAAACGGGCATGCCTGGATAAACTAGAATACCAGGCCATGGAAAGGGATATCCTGGGACAAGCAAAAAAAAATGCCGAAGAAAATCTCAAAAACTTTTTCTCGTTGTTACTGGATGAAGAATTAAAAAATGTGGTATTTATTTCCAATCCTCTTATTTATTATCAGAAATCAATATTGAAGGATAACATAATTGCAGGGGAAGAATTGAGTGCAATTGATTCACTATTGATCAACCTTTACCCCAAAGACATCTCGAAAGCCGTGGAATTTCTCGATTTTCTCAGGAATTCTCTTAAACCTAATAATAGTGATGGGACATTAAAGACTTCAAAAGTAGCTATGGTTAAGTTTCTGGAGGATTCAGCCTTTATAGATTTCGCTTGGGACTACCACAGATACACTTCCCTAATATATAAAATATCCAATGATCAGACACTTGACAGATACGAACAATCATTGCTACAAAAGGAGAAAAAACAAGCAAAAGATAGTGTAATTACCCGCCTTGACTCGATTTGGTTTAACCGCTCCAATGAATATAATGAAATCATCAAAGGAATTTCAAGGAGGGATTTTGACAGTAAAAAAGATTTTGAGGATAAAATAGCCAGTGTAGCCGATAGCTTAAGATCCGAAATGGCTACTGAAAAGATTTCCAATTTCAATATGACCATTGATGTGCTGGATACTCTCAAAGGGGGGCTGATAAACCAAATTATTGTTAATGATACACTTGATACAATCCGAAATAATATTAGAGATAAACTCAAATCATATAAAATATATTCTGTACAAAACCAACCCAAAGCGACAGCTAACTGATATATGCCTTATTTCGATCTACATTGCCATCCTTCTTTACGGGCGTCCTTATCAGAGAAACCCCTTGGTCTTACTGCATGGGATGAGTTTAAAATTGAAGACGATGCGCCCAAATTTGTTAAAAGCTTCAGTAATGTTATTGACTCTCAATCTAATTTGACACAAATGACCGATGGTGATTTCCAGCTTGCCATCGCTGTTTTAGTAGCGGTTGAAAGATCTTTTGCCAGGAATATTTTACTTCGCAAAAAGCTTCCAAAACATTCCCCCATGGATGAGGATATTCTGCAACATGTGTTAAAGAGAAAGGTGACTTACTATAAGATATTGGAAAGCGATTGTCGTGCTTTAATTGATTCAGTAAACCTTAAAAAGGATCAAGTTCAAATATTGGATATGGCTAATTCCTATGATACCGATAAATTGAATTTAGTCCTTGCGGTTGAAGGGATCCATAGTTTTAAAGGCGACTTTGATGATGATAAAGGGAAAGCAGCAATAACCCAAAATGAGATAGATCATTACCTGGCAAATTTCAGGACATTTAGATCTGGCAAAAAAATCCTATATGTTACTTTGACACACCTATCACGCGAACGTGGTGCCAATCATGCTTACGGCGTAAAAGTCAAATTTATGTTATTTGGCAGAAGTACCGATGAGGAATTTGATGATATTGAGATTGGTGTTTTAGGCACCCACAGGAGTTTTTATCCTCACAAAAGCGGCAAAGGGATTACTGCCCTGGGCAAAGCCTTTATCGAAGAATGTTATAAAACTCAAGAAAAGGAAAAGATTGTCCTTGTAGACCTTAAACACCTAAGTTGGTATGGAAGAAAGGAATTTTACCAATTAAGAAAAAGCAATTCAAGCAGAAATTGGGACAAAGTCCCCTTAATTGCCACTCATATGGGCGTAACGGGAACATCATTAAAAGATGGGGTTTATGTCAGAAAAAAACCACGAAAAAGAAAAGGGTTGAGAAAATTAAAATTCTACCGTAGGCTTGGATTGGGTGAATCAGTTTTTAATCCTTGGACGATTAATCTATTTGATGAAGATATTATTGAAATATTGCTTTCCAAAGGTCTGATAGGCATTAGCCTTGACCAAAGGATTGTTGGGGCCGGCAAAGTATATGAGGATTTTATTAGTCCAGAAGAATACAATGATTTTAGAAAGCATCTTAAGAAATCAAGAAAAAACCCAGATCCAACTAAATACAGGGCCTTGAAAAACTTCAAAGGGATTTGGCATTATATAAAAAATATTTTTTCAAGGAAGGAAGCTACTGAAATTTCAAGTTTAAATTGTTTTATGAACAATATTTTACACGTGGTAAAAGTGGGCATCAAAAATGATTTTGATGGAACCAATGAAAAAGTAAATGTTTGGGATCATATCTGTATAGGATCAGACCTGGATGGATTAATTGACCCTTTAAATAAATATGACAATCAGAAGGATGATAAGAATGATGATCAGGTATTATCAGATCAATTTGACTATCTGAGAACTGTCCTTGGAGATCGGATTCCACGGTTGGCAACCCAGGATGAAATATTAAAAGATCATATAGGCAATCTTGATGTTAAGATCAACAAAATCATGCTTGAAAATGGTAAGAGTTTTGTAAAGAAGTTTCTTGACCTCTCACTTTATGATTGGTAGTCAATTGAAATCTTTGATATCTTGATTTTTAATTTATAACACTGAATCAAGATCCTTCATCAGATCTTCGGGATCTTCCAGGCCTATTGACACACGGAATACTCCTTCACCGGCATAAGCTAAATAGTCATCCAATTGTGCTCCCTGCAATTTAAAAGTAGATGCTTGCATATCATCCGTTGAGATATAAATTATAAGGCTTTTGTGATGTCCCAGGGATACGGCATAGTGGAAGATATGCAACTTTTCCCTCATCCTGCTTGCCGCCTCTTTTGGATCTTCCATCTGAAAAGTGATCATACCGGAATACAATTCCATCTGTTTATTTGCAAGTTTATGCTGGGGGTGGGATGGAAGCCCAGGATAAAACACTTTGGTTACCTTGGGGTGGTCCTCCAAGAATTTGGCCACCTTCATCGCATTGTCGGAGTGTACTTGCATACGCATAGGTAGGGTAACCAGTCCACGGTTGATCAGCCAAGCATTAAAAGGACTGATAATCGAGCCCATGTGAATGCTGATGTTGGAACGAAGGGCATTTATTTCTGCATTGCTTCCTATAACTACGCCGCCAATTGCATCTCCATGCCCACCAAGGTATTTTGTCATCGAGTGGATCACGTAGTCGGCCCCCAATTCCAAAGGCCTGGTAGCCATGGGTGTAGCAAAGGTAGAGTCTACTGCAAGCTCAGCCCCATTGCGATGAACAACCTCTGCCAAAGCAGGAATATCAGTCAAACGCAAAATGGGATTGCAGGGTGTTTCTGAGAAAACGAATTTTGCTGGTTTTTCGAAGGCTTTTTCAACTTCTTCGAGATTGGACAAATTTAACGGTACCAC
>CBDVAV010000061.1:0-12256 GCA_965372055.1 uncultured bacterium
ATGGTCCAATCACCACCATCAAGGTTGGGAAGACTGTTCAGGTCTATGCTGCCCCCGGATATACATCGGGTGATTTGTGGTTCAGAAAAGCTTAACTCTTCCCCGTTCTCTTTTATATCTATTACGGTAATAAACCTTTTACCATCATCGAGACAACCAATCTCGTTAGTAAGTAAAAAAATTACCTCATGGTTTCCTACTCCTGCTATCCCGGGATAAAAATCTTTCCCAATCACACCGGGCCCCACAAATATGCCATCCCCTAAATCAACGCCAGTTAAATCCAAAGAAAGATCATAGGCGCTGGCATTTATGCAAACTGTGGTAATCCCCCCAATATCAGCGGGAATAATTGGCATAACCATAGCAGTCAATTCAGCCCTTCCACTTTCGCAACCATCAGCACCAACCACAGATGCATAATAGACCATGGTTTCACTGAGGTTATAGATGGTAATATCATTGCCTGTGGCAAAAGAAACCCCGCCACTCTGGTTGATATACCATTTTATTGTTGCTCCCTGCAGGGTCGTAGTGGCATGCAATACTACGCTGCCTTCCCCACACCTTTCAACATTTTCAACCGTTGGAAGGGTTGGAAAATCATTGATCGTGGCCATCACTTCTGTCCTTCCCCCTTCGCACCCGAACGCTGAGCCAATGCCAACAAAATAACTCCGTGAAGCTGTCAATACAGGTGAGGTAAACCATGACCCCGTGCCGATTACCTCACTGCTGGCATTGTCGCTGTACCAATAATAGCTGTCCCCCTGGGATGCCCCACTGGCTATCATGGTAACTTCCCCTTCCCCACATACTTCGCCATGCTGGACGTTGGGGACTGCCGGCAAGGGGTTGATGGTCACCGTTACCGGTGTCCTGTTCACAGAGGTGCAGCCTTCTGCACTGGTGGCCCCGACATAATAGTTCCTGGAAAGGGCCAAGTTGGGCTGGTAAGTATCACCAATAAAAATTGGGCTTCCCCCGAACTGGTTGTCATACCAGTTAAAGATTGCACCCTGGACAGAGGAAGAAGCAGCTATGGACACTAAACCCGGGCCGCAACGCTCCACGTTGGGCACTACCGGATCAGGCAGTACGCTGAGCACACTGGCCACCACCTCAGTCCTGGGGCTGACACAGCCGTTGGCATCTGTAAATTCCACCCAGAATGAAGTGGTTTCCACCAAGGAGTAAGTGGTGTAATTTACCCCGGTGAAGATGCTGACCGCACTGGCCTGGGTCTGGTACCAATTGAACGTTCCTGTTTCATTGGCCGAGGCCGACAATATTACCGAACCTGTGCCGCACCTTTCCCCATTTGTTCCGGTTGGTGCAGTTGGCAGACCGTTGACAGTGGCCACTATCGGTTCACGCCCCCCTTCGCAACCTTCAGGGGTGACGATGGAGACCCAATAAGAGGTTGTTGCACTGATGTTTGCCTCCCATGTGGCACTATTGTTAAATGATGTCAGGGTGGTTTCGTCCATGTACCAGCGGTAACCGCCCCCGGCCACTGCCCCTGCCACCGACAATGAAACAGTACCGGGGCCACAGTTTTCACCGGCAAAGGTCACCGGGCTGCCCGGAAAAGGGTTTATGGTCACCGTGGCCTGTGTCCTGTTGGCAGAAATGCAGCCTTCCAAAGAAGTGGCACTTACATAATAGGGCCTGGTAAAAGTGACACTGGTGGTAAACGTTTCACCCGTGTACACCGGGCTTCCACCTGAAGAGTTTTCATACCAATTGTACACTGCCCCTATAGCACTTCCCGAAGTTTGCAGTGTCACTTCACCGGGTCCACAACGGTCAACGTTGGGTGCAACCGGATCCACCGGTATTGCATTTACCGTGGCAACAACCCCGGTACGTGGGCTGGTACAGCCATTGGCATCGGTGATGTCCACCCAGTATGAAGTGGTTGATGAAATATTGGGGGTGGTAAAATTTACACCCGTGAACAGTGATGCAAGACTGGCTTGGGAGGCATACCAGTTAGAATTTCCCGCTATGGCACTGTTGGCGGACAGGGTAACTGTCCCTGTGCCACAACGCTGATCATCGATGCCCACCGGTGCCAGTGGGGTATCATTGATAATGCCCCTGACCTCCTTTCTCAGCCCTTCACAGCCTTTGGCAGTAACAATGGACACCCAGAAAGAAGTGGTGGTGCTGATATTGGCCAGGTGGGATGATGTGGTGTTGAATGAAGTGCCGCCCGTGGGACTGTTATACCAAAGATAACTGCCTCCCACTGCAGCACCGGCCACGCTGAGGTTTACCTCTCCTGGGCCACAGTTTTGACCATCGAACGCCAAGGGTTCCCCAGGATGGGTGTAAACCGTAACATTTACCTCCGTCCTGTTGGTGGAGACACAGCCTTCTGGGGATGTGGCACTTACGTAATATTTTCTTGAAACCGTAACATTGGTGTTGAAATCCGTTCCAGAAAAAACAAGAGATTCCCCGGTTGAACTGGAGTACCATCCGTATGATGCCCCGGCCACGCTGCCTGATGCGGTGATGGTCACTTCACCCGGCCCACAACGGTTGACATCCGTGGAAATGGGATCTGCCGGTATTGGGTGGACGGTGGCAAATACTTCGGTGCGGGGGCTGACACAGCCATTGGCATCGGTGATGTCCACCCAGAAAGAGGTGCTTGCGGTCAAGCCAGTTGCTACATAAGTATTGCTCACCCCTAAGCTCACAGCACTGGCTTCAGTTTCATACCAATTGAAAGTTCCGGCAATTGGAGAGGAGGCTCCCAAAGTTACAAATCCAGGTCCACAGCGATCACCATCAATTTTCACTGGTGCTTGGGGAATTTCATTAATGCTTGCTATTATCTCTGCCCTTGGCCCTTCGCAGCCTTCGGCACTTACCGAGGACACCCAATAGGAGGTGGTAACATTGACATTGGAATTGTAAGAACTGGTGTTGTTAAATGATGTTCCGCCTGCCTGGGAACCATACCAGCGGTATTCCCCACCGGCCGGTGCCCCGGCCACGTTCAGGGCCACCGTGCCCGGGCCGCAATTGTCCCCGCCAAAGGCCAGTGGCTCCCCGGGCAAGGGGTTCACGGTTGCCGTCACTTCGGTCCTGGTGGCAGAAATGCACCCTTGGGAGGAGGTGGCACTGACATAGAGATTTTTTGTCAAGGTCACGGTGGCAGTGTAATCTGTACCTGTAAATATTGAACTGCCGCCCGTGAGGCTGGTATACCAATCATATACCGCACCCGCTACACTGCCGGAAGCGGCGATGGTCACTTCCCCGGGGCCGCAACGGCCAACACCGGGAACCAGCGGGGCAGCTGGCACAGGATTGACGGTGGACAATACTTCTGTTCGTGGGCTGGTACAGCCATTGGTATCGGTAATATCTACCCAATAGGATGTAGATGCTGTTAAAACAGGTGTTACAAATGTATTGCTTACACCTAAACTTACCATACTGGCTTCAGTCTCATACCAGTTAAGAGTCCCGGCAATCCCTGAAGATGCACTTAATATTATTGAACCCGTTCCACAGCGTTCATTACCGATACCTGTAGGGGCGTTGGGAATATCATTGACAGTGGCCACGATCTCTGCCCTTGTCCCTTCGCAGCCTTCGGCACTTACCGAAGACACCCAATAGGAAGTGGTGAGGCTGATATTGGCCTCATAGCTGTTGGCGGTATTGAAGGCCACTGTTTCACCGGCACTGATGTACCAGCGGTAACTGCCACCGGCCGGTGTGCCGCCAACGGACAAGCTTACTGTCCCTGGCCCACAATTGGAATTTCCAAAAACAGTGGGAACACTTGGCACGGCATTGATGGTCACCGTGGCCTGCGTCCTGTTCAATGAGGTACAGCCTTCGGGGGTGGTGACATCCACGTAGTAATTGGTGGTAGTGCCCACGAACGGTTGATAAACATCACCCATGAAAATAGGGCTTCCCCCTGCTGAGTTGCTGTACCAGCTGTACATAGATCCGGCACTGCCACCGGAAGCTGTCAGGGTAACCTGTCCGGGCCCGCAATTCCCCACCCCTGGGGCGGTGGGTGATGTTGGCACCGGGTTGATGGTGGCAATCACTTCCACCCTGTCACTGACGCAGGTGTTGGCATCGGTAATGTCCGTCCAATAAGAGATGGTTGCCGTCAATGATGGGGTAACAAACGTCGCCCCCGTGGACAAGCTCACCATACTGGCTGCTGTTTGGTACCAGTTGAAGGTTCCGGCAATGTCTGAAGTGGCACTTAATGTTACCGTCCCCGTCCCGCAGCGTTCCCCATTATTTCCAACGGGTGCATCCGGGACACCGTATATGCTGGCCGTTATTTCAGCCCTGGGGCCTTCACAGCCCGCCGAGGACAAGGCACTTACCCAGTAAGATTCTGTCAGGGCTATGTTGGCATCAAAAGAACCGGTGCTGTTGAACGGGGTTCCACCTGTACCGGTGGTATACCAACGATAGCTGCCCCCTGCAGGGGCACCGCCCACGGTAAGGTTTACCACCCCGGCACCACAGTTGAAATTGTCAAATACCACCGGTGCACTGGGGACAGACTGGATTTCTGCCAAAACTTCTGTCCTGCCTGTTGACAGACAGCCTTGGCCGCTGGTGGCCTGCACGTAATAGGATTTGCTTGAGGTCAGGGACGGGGTGGTAAAACTTGCCCCCGTGAACAGGGAAGTACCACCGGTGGGGTTTTCATACCAGTCATAAGTTGCCCCTGCACCACTTCCCGAAGCGGCCAGGGCCACTGTCCCTGTCCCGCACCTTCCCACGTTTGGAACTGTTGGTTCTGATGGGACCGGGTGTATGGTGGCCACTACTTCATCACGGTCGCTGATACAGCCATTATTGTCTGTCATTTCCACCCAATATGACCTGGTAGCACTTACATTGGGCGAAAAACTGTTTCCTGAATTTAAACTTATCGAGCTGGCCTGGGTGTCGTACCAATTGAACCCGGCAGCATTGGTGCCGGTCACGTTCAACGTCAGTACCCCAGGTCCACAGCGGTTGTTGTCCAGGCCATCGGGTGCAGTGGGGTCAGGAAAAATTGTGCCCACCACTTCTGCCCTGGGCCCTTCACATCCCTGGGCGGACATTATAGATGCCCAATAAGAAGTGGTGGTGGAAATGTTTGGGCTGTGTGTATTGGTTGAATTGAAAGATGAACCGCCCGTGGATGCAGAGTACCAGCGGTAACTGCCACCAGCTGGCGCACCACCAACCGAGAGGTTGACAATCCCTGCCCCACAATTTGAACCGTTAAAGATTGTAGGCACACCTGGAATGGCATTGATGGTGACATCCACTTTTGTCCTCCCGGGGCTGGCACATCCCTGGGCAGAGGTGGCATTGACATAGTAAGACCTTGTAGTACTTAATGATGGGGTGGTAAAGCTGGAACCGGTCTTGACCGGGCTGCCACCGCTTGCATTTTCGTACCATTTGTAGGTTGCCCCGCCTGTCCCACCGGATGCGGTCAAGGTCACCGTTCCCGTTCCGCACCTTGCCTGGTTTGAAGAAATTGGGTTGGTGGGGACAGCATTGACGGTAGCCGATGCTGCCACCCTGCCCGCTGCCCGGCAGCCGTACTGGTTGACCATTTCCACGTAGTAACTCCTGGTGCTGCTTAAACTGGGGGTGGTGTAAGAATTCCCGGTGTACAACACAGAACCACCACTGGCGGCACTGTACCATTCAAAGCTTATGTTACCATCAGTATGTGAAGCCGTCAAGGTTACCGTACCGCTTCCGCACCTCGATGCCCCGGTTACCGTCAAGCCTGTATTGTTTGGCAGCGCCCTCACGGTCAATGTCCTGGTATCTGAACTGGAACATCCTGATGCATTGGTATAAAAATAGGTCAATGTATAAGACCCCGGTGATATCACTGAAACATTCACTGTCGATGCCCCATTGCTTATGGCTGTATTTACTGTACCGTTGCCACTGCTCCAAGTCCCGCCCGATGGTGTCACCCCTCCCTGGTTCAGGGTTACTGCCCCAGCGTCAACACAGTATTGCAAGGTGGACCCTGCGTTTACCACAGGCAGGGATTTAACGGTAAAGCTCTTTTCGGCCGTCTTGATACAGCCATTGACGTTTTTCGTGGCGCGTACCGTATATGTCCCTGTAGGGGCAGTATTGGTGTTGAACTTGCCCGCCGACACGTAAGAGCAACTGACACATGACCAGCTTACACCTGCGGTACTAGCGGTCAGGGTTACACTTCCAGAATTTTTACAGGCTGACTGGTTTGCCCCCGGGTTGACTGTAAATGTGGCAACCACTGTGATGGTCTTGGAAGTTGAACTGGTGCAGCCGTTTCCATTGGTATAAGACCAGTTAATGTTATGGGTTCCTGCTGATGCATTTGACGGCCTGAAATAGCGGTTGCTGATTATGGCAGATGCAGCAGTAGAACTGGTTAAAGTCCCACCATTGATATTCATGTAATTGTACAGATCTATATCTGCTTCATCTGAGCAAGTATTGGGGATACTGCTAAATGTTAGTGATGGTAATGCATTGATAACTACATTGATTGTCTTTGAAGCTGTGCCATTATCATATGCTTTAGAGGCAGTTATGATATGGGTCCCTGCTCCTGCACTAGATGGAACCAGTGTAAATCCTGATACTCCAGGGCCAGAAAAGATTACACCCGAGGAAACATTAAAATAACTATAAAGGTTGATACTGCTACCATCAAGACAACGTTTTGGTAAAGATGCAGCTGTCCACACAAAATCTTCAGAAGTAATAGTAAATGTATGATCGGTAGTGGTTGAGGTAGCTGCAAAATTACATTCAAAGCATCCACATGTTAAATTTGTCGTAACGAGGAACATATCGTCTCTATACTTAGCGCTAATAGTGTTAGTTCCTGTAAAATTTGTGCTGCTTGTTGCATCACCACTTATTCCGGAACCTTCATAAAAATAAAATCTATCCGTATAGTTTCCTGTACTTCCTTCACCTAGCGGTTTCGCACAAGATGTACAATTTCCACTACACGATCCCGCAGGCTTTGATAAAAAACTCAAATTAGGTCCGTCTTTGTAAATAATATAGTCAGGGTTTTTAACAGGCCATTGGGAATAGACATAATTATTGGATACCATCAATATTAATCCAATTGCCGTCACCTTTAATAAATTATAAAGTTTCATATTTCTAAGATTTTAGATTTTATTTTTCCAGGGTTTGGTTCAATCTATTTTCTTAGATTTATCATGGTAAAAGAATACCTGTGCTATGTCATAAATTTGATCACAAAATAATCAAAGATTTTAAATTAATCACAAGGTATCATAAAATAAATATTAAAATATGCTATAAATATATTCTATGATTGCTATTATTACTATTTTCCAAAGTCAACAGCAGGTTATTTAGAAAGTTATCCTTCGTTTTATCCCTATCGAATATATCACTTGGTGATTGTCTTCGTTAACGCCATAAAACTGCCTGACGTCACCAAACAATGCTGTTTTTGGAAAAATGTTGTTTACCATTATTTCAAGTCCCAGGATGCCGCTCAATAAAAGCGGTTGCAATTCTTTGGATGAATCTAAATTCCCTACTGATTGCAATGAACTTGAAAATCCTAAATTCACATTGAAAAAAACAGCATTGGATATTTTCAACACATTTAATCCTCCTTCAGCCATTATCGGCAGTAGTGTCCTTCCTGCCCCAAAATATTTGTCCCTAGTGTAGCCCAAGACTAGGGATCCCTTTAGCCTTTCCGTAAAATAATATTCCAATCCGATAAAGCCGTTGATTTTTGTTTTCAAGTACCCACCACTGACTTTCAATACCTTTACTCCTGGAGTATAAATATTACCCACCGTTTTACCAAATGCTGATTTATCTTGGGCAAATCCCAGATCTACCATAAACAAACAGATTAGCAGCCCAGGCATGATTTTTTTTCCAATCATTATATAATCACTTGTAAACTAACTTGATCACTCCAAACACCATCATTGTCCTTTACCCGTACCACTATTTGATAACTTCCATTATCAGGGAATATTACCGTTTGTTTACTCTTGTCCGTTTCAACCCTGATCCCCAAAAAAATGTATTCGTAAAGCACAATCCCACCACCATATTCTTGATCCCCATCAATGCTTTGTGAAGCATCTATCTCCCTTTCAAATGGACCAGTGTTTGGTGGTTTGATTATTTCCACTCTCGCCACTGGATTTATATTATAAAAAACATGCACCTCTAATGCCATGGATGCAGTTTCGCCAAAATCATCAATGGCCATTAATTCAACGCGATGAAATCCTATCCCTCCAGGCTCGAACACTAAATCTGATTTGTTGAAATCTTTCAGTGGTATTTGATTACCTCCCAGTGTACCGCCATCTTTTGTAATTACACCCGAACCATTGGTTACTTTATACTCCAAGGAGGCTATATTGTCATTTACATCCGACACTATCACCGGAATGCCATACCCTCCCAGATTAAATTTTATTGAATCCTCCAGTAAATCTATTGCTTGACCATTAAAAAGAAATGAAGGTCCCTCATTGAGGTTTTTCAATACCTCCAGGCTGTTGTCACATGCACATAGGACTATTCCTGACAATAGGAGACATATAGCTAACTGTCTTAGTTTTTTCATAAGTCACTTTCAGTTCCATAATAAAAAAATCCCGACAGCTGCTAATTTTAAAAACCATTACTTAAAGATGTTTTTTCTACCTGGAAAAAATAATACTTTTGTTTTTTAATTATTTGATAAATAATCTCCTGTATACAATGGTTTTAATTCAAAAATAGTCATCTCTATGTATTAATCATAATAGTTTTTATTGAAAAAAACGAACCCTGTCCTAATAAGCTAAAATTTACACTTTCTACGCACAAAAATTTTTGGTGCCACACAGAAAAGATTTGCCGGCTTTCTTGGTGTTACACGGAATGTTATCAATAGCTACGAGCGAAAAACGGTAATTCCGCGCACCGCGATATTACTTCGTGCCCACGATTTTTGAAACATTGATATACAAAAGCTGATGACCCAAAAATTGACCTTTGACAATGTGCAGCATTTTAAAGCCAATCCTAAGTTGCCCTTTGGTACCGATTTGGAAAATGCCCTGGCTAGGTATGCGAACCGTTCAAAAGGTTTATCAAAACAATAGGGTAGGTGGCTTATGGTACGATCGAGTGACGTTATTTTATAATTACAAAAGGTTTAGGTATTTTCATCCCTGAAATTAAAGCTGCTCAAATGAACCCGGATATATTCAATTCACTCGATCTTGAAAGAAAGGGAACACTAGTGTTCTCCAAGGGTAAATTCCTGGTTTCAAAAGAATACCATGGCTTTAAGTTGGGGGTTTATCAATTAAATGAAATGTTGGCAGAAGTCTGGTATGAATCAAAGGAAAAAAGAATAGTGGATATCAAAATTTTGGAACTGGATGATGCCCTGGATTTCTATGCCGATCAAATGCAAATTTCTGATCTTTTCTTTTAGCTATGAAATTCCACCTCAAGAAATTTCTGGAACTACAATGACCTCTTTCAGTAATTCATCCGCTTTTTGTTCCACATGCCACAGTTCATAATCTTTTTGCATATTTAACCACATTTCAGCATCGGTTTTGAATGCTTTGGAAAGACGTAATGCCATTTCAGGGCTTATCCCGGTATGACCATTTACAATGGAAGATAAATTCTCCCTTGTAACACCCAAAAATCTTGCAGTTGCTGTAATACTTAGATTTTTATCCTTCAAGTATAGTTCTTTAAGAACTTCTCCAGGGTGTGGGGGATTATACATATTTGATCTCATAGTATATTTAATTTAATGGTAATCTTCATAATTGACATCAAAAACATCTCCTTTATAGAAGCTGAAAGTAATTCGCCAATTTCCACTAACAGTTAAAGACCAATATCCCTTCCTGTCTCCGGTTAATTGATGTAAACCGGAAAGATTGATTTTCCCCATATCAGTGGATCTGTTTAGCACGGCCAAAATAGCTCTTATTTTATTTACATATTCTGAAGGCAAACCTTTTGGATCCCCTTTTTCAAAGAACCTTTTCAATCCTTTATGTTTGAAACTCTGAATCACTGAACAAATGTACAATTACTTACGTAAAATGTGAACTAACAGTTCACAAAAAAGCCTGCATTTAGGATTTGTCCTCTCCATAGGTCAAATCCACCTGGCTTTCGCATATTTGGGCTTCAGGACCATTGATAAAAAGGCAAATGGGCATGGCATGAACTATCACATAAACATTTCATCGACCCAAATCAAACTTCTTTTGTTAACAACCAGGAAGCTTCCGGACAATACGGGCAATAAAAAATTAAACCAAGTCAAAAGACTACAAAACCGGATCGGGGTTTTCATGGTGAAAAAAAAGATCATATCCCGAGTTTGATAACAAGTTTGTAATCACAACTGAATAGCCCACCTTCCACTTTCCAATACTATCCTTCAAAACCAGCACCCAGGAGAAAATATCTTCCATCAGAAATCAGATATCCAAAAATAATTTCGCTGTTAATTTATTGCCTGGATTTTAATATTTAGAACTTTATAGGGTATTTGCCACACATTTACGGGGGGTTATATCATCAAACCAAAAAATCATAAAAAAAGTGCTTTTGATAGATTTACGTTTTGCAGAACATATAAAGGATTTCAAATAATATGGGAAAACCAGCTCAATATAGATGCGACAGAACCGTTTTTCAATTCTTAAGCGAAACTGTAATTAAGTAATCTCCTTCACCCAATTTAAACTGACCGGTTTGCAGACCTTCAATCTTTTCCGGTTCAATAGTTTCCAGATTCTTTTTAATCTCTATTTTTTGTGATTGGGTCAGGGGTAAGATAACTTTTGCCATACTTCCCTTCGGTATTGTCATTTCATAGAGATAACTACCCGTTGACTCCTTTTTCCAATTGGATTCAATTTTTCCGAAAGGCGAATGATAGGTACAATTAACAAATTCAAGTCCTTCAGGAGTTGAAGGAGCTAAAACAAACTCTTTGAACCCTGGATTTTCAAGGTCAGGACGAATTCCACCTAACCAACGGTAATACCACTCCGTTACAGTTCCAAACATGGGATGGTTATTAGAAAAAGTATTATCGCTTTCTTTCCAGGTTTCCCAAATGGTTGTAGCTCCTTGATCAATCATATAACCCCACCCAGGATAGGCAGTACTGTTTACAATATCAAAAACCATTTGTGGGGAAATATTTTCGGAAAGCGTTTCAAGAACATACTTGGTACCAAAAATACCGGTGTTAAAGTGCTTCGAAGGATCATTTGCTACTGCTTTTAACAAAGAATCTTTTGCAGCTTCAATCTGGTCAGCAGGTACAATTCCGTGATAAAGCAATGTGGAAAACAGTGTTTGCCTGTTTATTTTTTCAGTCACCTGCCGATCCCAGAATTCTGCTTTTACCAGGTTTTTCAATTTTTCAGCCAACTTCTCATACTTCTTCATATGCACTTCGTTGCCCATTATAGAAGCAAATGTTTTCATAATACGGGCGCATTGCAAATAATGACTTGTGCCTGTTAATTGTACTGGAACGGGCTCCAGTGATTCATGGTCACTGAGCCCTTGATCAACAATCCCATCAGGATGAATTCGGGCTACCTTATCCATCCATTGGTTATTCAAAACATAAAGTTCTTTTATGATCTCTGTGTCGTTGTAATAGAGATAAAGGTAATACTGGGTTAAAAGGTAAGCTGATTCCCAGCTGAGTCCACAATATTTTATTCCAACGAATGGGGCCGTATCCACAAAAGTGGAATCGTTCATGGCATCTACCCAATCGTAAATGGTTTTGCGATAGATCCCCTGCATGTCAAAATTGTAGATATACGATTCGCTGGTTGCATTTACATCTCCGCCATAGCCAAACTTTTCTCTGGCTGGGCAATCTGATTGAACGCTTACAAGATTCGACAGGAATGTCCTTTCTGTAGCTTTTTGAATTGAATTAAGTAGTTCTGAAGAGCATGAAAAGCTGTTCTCATGGATCACCTTAGTATGGATTACCAGTCCTCTGATATCTGAGATTTGAGGTTTCTTGTCCATTCCTGCGATCTCCATGTATCGATAGGTATGGTAGGTGAATTCCGGTCTAAACCAGGAATTTGATTTATCACCAATAATGTAACTATCCGTCTGCCATGCAATATCTGGAGCTCCTGGACCACCAACACCTTTTCGTTTAATC
>CBDVAV010000062.1:0-12064 GCA_965372055.1 uncultured bacterium
GCTAAAAGCCTTCTGCAAAAATTGATTTTTGAATATGATTTAAGGAGTTAAGAAATGGCCAATAGGAATAAATTTATCAATTGGTACAAAAGCATGATCGAACAAGGGTCAGGATCAGGTAATTCCCTTTCAGGCCAGGAAAATCAAAGTGAAATTGATGAGTTGTGGACATCACTGGAAAACAAACTTGATGTTAATGAGGTTTGGACTGATCTTAATCACCATTTCAATAGGCTTGATGATTTTTATAGATTAGAGAAGTTCAGTATTTATACTTCGATAGTAGCATTAATTTTAGCAATCTCGTTCATCTATTTTAGTTTGGGTAATGATATTGAGAACATTGCCGAAACCGATAGGCAAAGCCAGCAACAAATTGATCAATTAAATCAACCTGAAAGGCCAAAAGCTGTTCAAAAAAATGTGGTGCCTGTTTCGAAAGATACCGTTGCTGAGACTGAATCAAATGATGTAAACAAGGTTGTAAATGGAATTGATCAAGGCCAAGATCGTAAATTGACTCAGTACCAAAGCCTCAAAGAGAATAATTCTAAAATCACCAATAATGCTGATCAGGTTCAGACAGTTGAAAAGCCTGATCTTGTATCGCAACAATTAATAAAAGATGATGAAAGCCTTGTGGAAGCAAATCCCGAGAGTGCTAATATCAATACTGATCCTATGGCCGATATTGTGGTTGATCTTGATGAAAATATTATGGAAGATTTCAGATTATTGAAAAAATTACCCTATCAATTTCAGCCAGGACTATCTCTCCATATCCCGGATATTCAGGGGGATTCAACTATCACTAAATATTTTAAACCTTTACCTGCGGGATTCTACGGTGGTATTACAGCATCATATTTAAATACCTGGTTGCTGAGCCCAAGAACTTTTACCGGATTGGAAAAAGATGAAATAAATCAAACCAAAATAGATTTTGGTAAAGAGATGGGGATTTTGGCGGGATATTATTTCCCAAATGGACTGGGAGTTCAGATGGAGATCCTGCTTTTTTCAGACGTTGGTCAAAAATATAATGAATTGATTAATGGTAAATTCATCCCAACCGATATTAGCTTAACCTACAATGAAATTAATTTGACTGCTAAATTGAGAAGGAAGCAAATATTTATGTATCCATTGCAGGCTACCCATATATTATATGCCGGACCTTTCATTGCTAAATTAAAAGAGGCAAACGAAAGATCATTGGTTTACAATTCCAGCAGCACTAAATACAAATCAACAAATATTGGTGCGATTTTGGGATATGATTTTGAACTATACCCTGGCAAGCGCTTTGTCATTTCTTCGGGCATAAGAATAAAATATGGGTTCACAAATATATTTAGGGGAGATCTTCAGACACCTGCATTTATAAACAGGACACGAACAGCTTCAGGAGGTATAAACATTTCTGTTAAATATTTCTTTTCAAAGTAAATTCAATCCATTCCAACCAATGGCATATCCAGGTTCGTCCCTCTAGTAGTATGCAATGCTAAATGGGTTTAAACATATATTACTTGTAAACATTTTAAATTTAAATCATGAAAAAATTATTTTATTTAAGCGTATTATTTTTGTTCGTTGGGCTAATAACCAGTTGCTCAGACAATGATCCACTTCCTACTGGCATTGTAAGTTTAAAAATCAAAAGTTCAGGGAGCAATACCATTATTACAAGTGGAAGGATTTCAACTGGACGCTCCAATGCGGCAATTGTAATTACCGATTTTCGCTTATCGATCAGGGATGTATCATTCAAGAATGAGGATGATGCAAATCCCGAGTTTGATACCTTGGATATCACGTTGAGAGGGCCATATCAATTGGATTTACTAAATGATGCCGATGCGTTAACACAAACCATTGGCGATGTAGTAGTGCCAAATGGCACCTACAAGGAGTTGAGGTTCAAGCTTCACAAAGACGAGGATTTACCAGCCACAAACCCCTTATTTGACCGCTCCATTTTCATAGCAGGAACTATTGACGACGTTCCTTTCGAAATGTTTCACGATACCAGTGAAAATCTCGATGTAGGAAAATCAACAGGGATCACGGTTGCAGGTGGTACAGTCAATATCACTGTAAATTTCACCATAGATCAGTTTTTGAGTTCCCTAAATCAAATCGACCTGGCGGATGCTGTGGATGGAAACCAGGATGGATTAATTGAAATCAACCCCAACGACCCTGATGGAAATAAAGCACTGGCCGATCTTTTGAAAGAGAATATAAAAGAAGCGGCCGATCTGCTCAACGAATAAGGGAAATGTATAATTCTGCTTTTCTAAAAACAGCTTGGATATTATATTCAGGCTGTTTTGCTATTAATGAACAATCCGAATTGAAACTCAGGAATAATACTTTTGATTTCACTCAGCATTTCGTGCTTCCTTGCTCCTTTTATACCCTATCCTATGGGCAATCGCAATTACTTGTAAACCTTTTGGAATTTCAATAGCTTCAGTAAATATAGTCCAGGACATTTTTGCAGGATCATCATTTGAGCCAACAATCTTATACCCTATTGATGCACCTTCAGTTTCACAGGCTAATTCAATCAATGACCCGTTTTGGGATATCACCGGATCAGCCGTTACAGGCTGAACCTGCCCCGGCCACATCTCCTCAATTAGCTCCAGTTCATTCTTCATGCCTGTATCATTGATCGAATTAACCCAATCATCACAGGCTTGCCTTAACTCTGCCAGTTTACCCGCATAGGATGGCTCTTTTGCAAGATCATGAACCTCATATGGGTCATTCAGCACATCAAACAATTCCTCCTCCGGTTTTTGAGGCCGAAACCACAGAGCCTGGGCTTCGGTCAGTTCGCCAGCATCCCTAAGTCGAAGAAGTTCCTGCATTATAGGCATCTGATTTCGGTAGGAAACTTCAAGAAACATGGGTTTCTCAGGATAATAATACTTGATATACTTGAACCTTTTATCTCTTACAGATCGGTTCCGATCATATACCTCATCAAAGCGATCGGAAGCCCCAAAAATATATTGTGGTTCATTTTCGCGCATTTTTGCACCCAGGAATGCAGTGCCATCCATGTAATCCTTTGGTTCGATGCCCACAATGGATAACATCGTGGGAGCCAGATCAATAAAACTGATCATTCTATCATCACGCATCCCACTAAACTGTTTGCCTGGAAAACGGATGATCATAGGTACTTTTATGCCAGCGTCATATAACAACCTTTTTTGCCTGGGCAAGGGGCCTCCATGATCAGTATACCATACCACGATTGTACTGTCCATCAATCCATCCGCTTCAAGTTGGGCCAGAATTTCTCCTACCTGGGCATCCATTTCAAGAATATTGGAATACATTCTGCGTATGTCCCTTCTACCTACATCAGTGTCCGGAAGGTAAGGTGGGACTGGAATTTTCAGATCTTCCTCAACCCAAAGGGAATCTTCTGCTTTAGCCCATATCTGGGACTCATGGGTCACCCCAAAATTGAACACAGAAAAAAATGGTTTCCCTTTTGGCCTATTCCTCCAATGGGCCTCATTACCACTTTCATCCCAGGCAGTCATTGTCTTCTTGAACTGATAATCTTGTTTGGCGTTATTTGTGCAATAGTATCCAGCCAACCTCATATATTCGGTAAACATTTTCACTTCCATGGGTGGTACAGCCTCATAAGGTTTTATCCCTTCAGGCCAATACTGCGCCATCCTATCCACAACCTCTTGCGACACATTATCCGAAAACCATGGCCCTGTACGCATATGACTGGCTGCAATATGGTTGGCATACATACCTGTAATGATCGCTGCACGTGCAGGTGCACAGACCGGATGTGGAGAAAAAAAATTGTCATAGACCACTCCTGCAGCTGCCAATTTATCCAAGGTTGGTGTAATAACTGTGCTGTCCCCAAATGAGGGGATGTTGGGACTTTGATCCTCTGCCACTAACCACAGTATGTTTGGCCTAAATTCCAGTTTTGGGTTTATCGTGATCTCATTTTCATTTTCCTGATTGCTTTTTTCAACACCCTGATTGCAGGAAAAAAGACCTGCGATGAAGATCAAAGTATAAAATTTGAGTGTTCTCATTTGCATTACTTATAACTTAATGGTTTATATAATACTAGTTACCAATTTTCGTTTTCGATTCCAATCCTTTGTTATACATCATTATTATGGCAAATCTCACAATTTTCGAGATGACCTTGAGAGCCTAAACTTACTATCAATATCCCTGATTAATTAATCCGTAATTGTTATTTATTAATCCGACATAAAATCGAAAGCAATATTACAGATGATTTAGCACCACAACCTTATCTTGGTCAAAGTTAAAGGGGTTTAAATAAATTAAATATTTATGCAAATACGGAGACTTATCGTTATTGTACTGCCATTGGCATTATCTAACTGCACATCTAGTAACCGAGATACATCTGGTGAATATAAAACAGTTTTCCAAACTGATGTTGCCAATTTTGTTATCGATACAATTACTTCTGAATTGAAAATCCCATGGGGAATGGACTGGTTGCCCAATGGCCAGGCCATCATTACAGATAGGGGCGTGGAAGAGGCCAGCATAAAGTTACTGGACACTCAATCCGGTAAAATTACCACTGTATGCAATGTTCCCACAGTTTTTAGAAAAGGTGACGGTGGAATGCTTGACATTCTTGTTCATCCAGATTATCATGATAACCCATATATCTATTTTGCATATAGCACCATGAAGGATGACAGTACAAGTACACTTGTTGTTGATCGTGCCAGTTTAGAAAACAACTGTTTTGTTGGCAGACAAAGGTTATTTGAGGCTTATCCATACTATAAATCGAGTAGTCATTATGGTAGTCGTTTATTGATAAAAGACAACTATCTGTTCATTTCAATGGGGGAACGATACGATGCACTCGATTCGGCACAAATCCTGAGTAACCATTTTGGGAAAATTATGCGTTTACATGATAATGGAAATGTACCTGTTGATAACCCATTTTATGGAATAGAGGGTGCATTACCGGAGATTTGGAGTTATGGTCACCGCAATCCCCAGGGAATGGCCCAAAACCCTTTGACGGGAGATTTGTGGGTTCATGAGCATGGCCCTCAAGGAGGTGATGAAATAAATATCATCAATCCAGGGCTTAACTACGGTTGGCCGGTAATAACCTACGGGGAGGAATATGGTGGTGGGCCAATAGGAGAGGGAATCACAGAAAAAGAAGGCATGGAGCAACCCATTTACCATTATACGCCATCAATAGCCCCAAGTGGAATGTTTTTTTACGCGGGCAGTAAATTTCCTGGATGGAAAGGTAATCTTTTTATTGGTGCGATGGTTCTACAACATCTCAACAGGCTTGTTTTGGACGGCAATAAGGTTGTTAAAGAAGAGAGGATACTTGAGGGTTTAAACTGGCGTGTCAGGTTGGTGAAACAAGGCCCTGATGAACTTATTTATATTGGGGTGGATGGAGGAATGATTCTCCGATTGAGGCCGAATTAGTACATACTTCCACTTGGCAATCTCTCAAATCTAACACCCCTTATGACTATTCAACCATTCCCTTCCACCTCAATAATTCGGGATCATCAGGAAAAACTTTCAAGAGTATATCAATGTGATTACTGGCATTAGTTAGATCATCTTGTTGCAGGTATAAAATAACCAAAGCCCTGCGCAGGTAATAAGTTTCGGGCACTAAACTCAATCCATCCAAATAGGCCCTTTCAGCATCTTTTGTTTTACCTAGGTTTTGATTGACGATCCCCAGGTTGTAATATACCCGTGAATTGTCCATCATCATCGAAACTGCCTTTTGGAGGTATTCTAAGGACTCTTCCAACCGACCTTCTTCCCCCATCAACAATCCAAGTGAATAGTAAGCCGGCCCATAATCCGGCTCAAGTTGTATTATGGTTTTATACATATTAATTGCCTCCTGGTTTCTGCCTAACTGGTTATAAAGGATACCCAAATTTACTCGTGAAGGATTATACATGGAGTCCATTGCAAGTGATTTCAAATACGCGTCTTCAGCTTTCTGTACTTGCCCTGAAAGCTGATAGTATTGACCATACATGAATTGTCCACCTCTGAAATCAGCATTCAATTGAAGATAAGCTACATATTCAGATTCCGCTTTTCTATAGGCATTGGTAAGTGATGAGGTGACATTTTCAATTCTAACATCTGCCAATTGGCTGAACGCCGTAATCCTTACTCCCCTAACAGAATCATTTAACAATGGAATCAATAGTCTTTGCCTCTCTTCCGTGGAAAGACCTGCCAATGCCTGAATGGCGCTGATCTTGATCAAGGGATGTGGCTTAGCGAGTTCTCCAACAATGGTTTGAAAAGTCTCTCTATCATTAATCCTTGATAAATATGTGATGGCAGTGGCCCTTGCTATTACTGGCTGTTCCCTATTTTGTATGAGCCAGGTCAATTTATCCATGGCATTTTGAGGATCATGGTTTGCCGCGGTTAGGATATCAGAAAAGTGTTCTTTTGGATCATGTTTATACCAGTCTTTAATTTTTTCGGCAGCCCATTCCGGAGTTTGGTTATCATGGCAGGAATTGCAACTGTTAGGTGTACCATATTCAACTGTAAGGTCAGGACGTGGAACCCTGAAACTATGGTCCCTCCTGAAATCATTTTCCATGTATATTTTGCCTGGCATGTGGCAACTGATACACTTTGCACTTTCCGTATTCATTGGATGAAAGTGATGTTTTTCAGTGTCATAAGAACTATCGTGGCAGCTTAAGCATAACTGGTTGCCAATCCCTTTCAACTTTAGGGAGTGTGGATCATGGCAATCAGAGCATTTAACGCCCTGGGCATACATCTTGCTTTGAAGGAACGATCCGTAAACATACACTTCGTCCAAAATCTGCCCATCTGGATGATAACTCCCATCGGTTAATATTTCAGGAATAAAATAGTCAAAGAAATTCCCTTGATGCTCATAAGTGGCCAATTGCGATCTCCGGGAATGACAGGGGGCACAACTTTCTATCTGTACAATGTTCGTGGTATCAATAAACCGAATTGGATCCAACTTACTATCTATACTCCCTTCCTTATATTCTACAGAATTGACAAACCCTATATGATTATTCCCCGCACCATGGCATGCTTCACAGCTAACATTTATCGAGTTCCAGGTAGTATTATATTTATCTGCTACAGAATTAAAATTCTTTCGCACATTGGTGGAATGACAATCTGCACACATAGAATTCCAGTTCATACCACCTTTGGTCCAGTGAAGCCATTCATTGTTACTTATATCCAATTCGGGATACAGGTAGAACCACTGGTTTTTTTCAGAGTCCCAGGCAGTATGAAGTGCTTGTAAACGACCTCCAGGAAACTCAACCAGGTATTGTTGCAGCGGGTACACCCCGAAAGTATACTTTATTTCATAATCTTCATTTTTACCATCAGGCCCCTGTGTATTCACAATAAACTTGTTTCCCACTCTGTAAAAAGTAGAAATCAAATCCCCTTTGTTCACAGTTGCGCTGTCAAAATCCCCCTTTACGTATTCGGGTAATGCTTCTTTCATAGCCAGATCGTGGTGTGAACCTTTCCATTGATCATATTCATTTTGATGGCATTCCATACATACTAAATCTCCCACAAAATTTCCTGCATCATGAATCGCTTGATAATCCACATCAAAATCAACTTCTGACTGGCCTTTTTTTTGACAACTATTATAGAGCATAGAAGTAATCCAAATCAGAACTACTGTTAACTGGAATATTTTATTGGTTTTATGTTTCAATTGGTAATTAATTCAAGGATACAAGATAGTGGAAAATTGAAATACTTTAATTCAGTATTTTTTTTGACCTAAAGCTTAATGATGGCAATTTATTTGAAGCCCTAGTAGACAAGTGGTAAATTGGGATTAACTTTTAGCCTTAAAACTGGAAAGCTGAAATTATTAAAAATAGGATAGCTATAAAATATTATGAATATGAAAAGGCTAATATTTGTTGGGATTCTGTTTATATCCGCTTGGTATTTTGGGTTTGCCCAGGTAACATCTGAACCATCATTCCCCACTGCTGATAATGAAATCAGGATAATTTATAATGCCACTTTAGGAACAACTGGCCTTGTTGGAGCCACAAAGGTTTACATGCATTCAGGAGTGATATTGGATTCACCAACTGGTACTTCATGGCAAAATGTGGTTGGAAATTGGGGTCAGGATGACGGGATCGGATTGATGACAAAGGTGGCTGGTGAAACTGACAAATGGGAGATAACACTTACACCCCGAAATTATTTTAATTTGGATGTTAACCAGGCTGTTTACCGCATTGGAATGGTATTTCGCAATCCGGATGGAACACAAGAAGGAAAAACAGACTCGAATACCGATATCTTCCTGGAACTTTCACAAGGAGGTATTGACTTCACAATTGATGAGCCAACTTCCTCAATTTTATTCGTCGATCAAAATGGACAAATCCAGATTGTTGCCACAGCATCAGAGGCAGTTGATTTCACATTGAATATTGGTGGTGTAATAGTTGATATCCAAACTGGAATATTAACTTATAATTATACACATACTGTAACTGAAAGCTCCGGCGAAGTGGATGTGATTCTGTTAGCGACTGATGGCATTACTTCGGTAGAAAGAGGGTTCACCTACGCTATAAGAGGTATAACTATTGTGGAAGCCCGCCCTCCAGGCATAATTTCAGGTATAAATTATGGGTTGGATAATACAAAGGTTACCCTTAGTTTGCTTGCACCTAATTCTACATCAGTTTACGTAATAGGCGATTTCACCAATTGGGAAATCAGTACCGTTTATCAAATGAAATTGGACGGGGAGCATTTTTGGCTGGAAATAACCGGGTTAACAGAGGGGCAAGAATATGCCTTTCAATACCTGGTTGATGAATCAATTTTTGTTGCAGATCCTTTTGCCGATAAAATATTGGATCCTGACGACAGTTCTATCCCGAGCATTGCTTATCCAAATTTAATGCCTTACCCAAACGAGGCATTGCATGCCGAATGGTTTTATAACAGGTTATCGGTAATTCAAACCGCTCAAATTCCTTATGCCTGGCAAAATATTGACTTCGTAATGCCTCTAAAGAAAGACTTGGTGATTTACGAACTGCTTATCAGGGATTTTTTCGCAAACGGACAGGAGAACTACGATAATTTAATTGATACTCTTTCCTACATTAAGGGTCTGGGTGTTAATGCCATTGAGTTAATGCCAATAACGGAATTCAACGGCAACGATAGCTGGGGATACAACAATGTTTTCATGTTTGCCCCCGATAAAATTTATGGCACGAAAAACAAGTTAAAAGAATTTATTGACACCGCTCATGGTTTGGGAATAGCTATAATTTTGGATGTGGTTATGAATCACCACGATACGCCCGCCCCATATGCACTACTGGATTTTTCTACCCAAGGTCTAAATAAAGTTTGGTTCAATACTACAGCCCCGCATCAGGTTTTATCATTTTTTAATGACTTAAACCATAGTAGCCCTTACACACAGAATTACCTGGATACTATAAACCATTACTGGCTAAATGAATTCAATTTTGACGGTTTCAGGTTTGATCTATCCAAGGGATTTACACAAAAGATAACTACTGGCTACGATGATTGGGCAGCGTTTGATGCAGGCCGTATAGCTATCCTCAAAAGAATGGCAGACAAGATTTGGGAACATACGCCTGACGCTTATATCATTTTGGAGCATTTTGCTGATAACTCAGAGGAAATACAATTATCTGATCATGGCATGATGTTATGGGGAAACATACATTGGGCATATAAACAAAATGCCTTGGGATTTAGTGATGGCTCAGATATCGGGTGGATCTATCATGGAAACAGAAGATGGAATGATCCACATTTGATAGGTTATATGGAAAGCCATGACGAGCAACGATTGATGTATGAAAATTTAACTTATGGAAACAGTGCAGGATCCTATAATGTAATGAACCTGACGGTTGGGCTTGACCGAATGAAAGCTATTGCCGCTTTTTTTTATACCATCCCCGGGCCTAAAATGCTTTGGCAATTTGGGGAACTTGGTTACGATATTGACATAGATTTTAATGGCAGGGTAGGGCAAAAGCCCATACCCTGGAATAATGTGGAGGGGCTGAACTACAACAATGAAGGTAAACGGCTGGAGTTGAAGCAGTATGTGTCCGCACTAATTGATTTGAAAAACACCTATAGTATATTTTCAACCCCAAATGTAACTTTCATTGGCGGTAATACGCTCATAAAGCAAATAATACTTACCAATGAAGTTATGACTTCCAATCCTTCATCTGCCGATGAAATGAATGTCCTCATTATTGGAAATTTTGATGTCACAGAAAATTCTATTAATGCAGAATTCCAACATACTGGATCCTGGTACAACTATTTTGATAAATCAAAAAACATGGATGCTGCTTCCATCCCTGTGAATATTACTCTGTCGCCCGGGGAATTTAGGCTTTATACCGATTTTGAGTTACCATCACCCAACATAATAACAGCCCTAGATGACAAACGGATTTTGATAGGAAATATGAAAATATATCCTAACCCTTTTTCCGATTTTCTCAACATCGATAATGATGACAAAAGTGAACCATATAAAGCTAAAATTTCAGACATTTTGGGGAGGGTTCAACACACTTCACCTTTATATAGTGATAATAATAAAATTGATTTGTCAAAACTAAAAAGTGGACTCTATTTACTTATTCTGGAAGATTCAAAAGGAAGAAGATTGCAGTTTAAATTGGTAAAGGAGTAAATCTGCAAACAGTGAAACATCCCTAATTGCCAATCATATATAGATACTCACCACTCTGATCAAACCAGAGACTGATAATTCCCCTACGATAATGTTGATATAATTAAATCAATAATAAGAAAAAGGCAATTAAATAAATTCCCGCAAACGATTGCGGTCACGTTTGCATTTTTCTTATTTATTGCCAAGTTTTCGTTTTAACTATTTATTGATTAAATTCAAGGTTAAATTTAGATATTAAAGATTATATGATACTATATGATTCTAGCAAAATGCTGATTAATAGTATTTTATATCTAACAACCTAAACCTAAATACAGGAAAGCCATAAGATAGATGGCTAGGATTATAATGATAGTCAATTAATAATTAATGGATTAATGCTGAATAATTAATCATATTTAAATTAGTTTTTTTAAAAAGTGAAATAAATTAATGCTATGGACAAAAACAATACTATTTTTAAACTGGTACTAGTAGTACTGGTGTTCTTTGCAAGTGCTACTCTTACCATGGGTCAGGTAACTGTCTCGGGTAAGATCACTGATGCAGAGGATGGATCAGGTATTCCTGGAGCGAATATCCTGGAAAGTGGAACATCAAATGGAACTGTAACGGACTTTGAAGGCAATTTCACATTGTCTGTTCAGGGTGCAAGCTCGGTTCTTATATTTTCATTTGTAGGTTATGCCACGCAGGAAATAACCGTTGGATCACAATCCACTATCAATGTGCAACTGGCCATCGATGTGACTGCCTTGAGCGAAGTAGTGGTGGTTGGGTATGGTACCCAGCAGAGAAAGGAGATCACCAGTGCAGTTACCAGTGTAAGTGAAGAGGATTTTAACGTGGGTTTGGTCAACAGTGCTGCACAGCTTATTCAAGGCAAAGTGGCCGGATTAACGATTACCAAACCCGGTGGAGACCCCAATGATGACTATATTATTCGACTTCGGGGAGTTTCTACTTTTGGGGCCAATTCATCGCCGCTGATAGTGATTGATGGAATAATTGGGGCTTCCCTTAACTCAGTAGATCCTTCCGACATTGCATCTATGGATGTCTTAAAGGATGGATCTGCCGCTGCCATTTACGGAACCCGGGGTTCCAGTGGGGTGATCCTGATTACTACCAAAACAGGTAAAGCAGGGGTCATGAAAGTAGATTACAATGCATCGCTTACTTTCGATAACGTGGCTAATACCATGGACTTCATGAGTGCCGCTGAGT
>CBDVAV010000063.1:0-11970 GCA_965372055.1 uncultured bacterium
ATGAAAATTAAGAAGAATGTTGTAACCAGTGGATTTAGCGGAAAGCTAGGCAATGAACTGGTCTTTCGACAGGTCAATGGAGAAACCATTGTAGCCAGTGCTCCCATGAAGAGCGAAAAGGAACCCACTTTGGCACAGGTTGCCAACAGGGAAAAGTTTAAAGAAGCAGCTATCTATGCCAAGAGTGCTTTGCAGGATGCTGCTGTTAAGCAACAGTACCTTGAACAAGCCCACCGGAAAAACCATAGCAGTGCTTTTGGTGTGGCAGTAAAGGATTACTTCAGTGAGCCTGAAATAAGGGCAATTGATGTGAGCCAGTACAGCGGGGCAATAGGGGAGAAGATCTTCATTAAAGCTGTTGATGATTTCAAGGTAACCTCGGTGGGGGTTGTGATTACGGATGGCAATGATACCGTAATCGAGGAAGGCAATGCCATAGACCTAAATGGACTGCAATGGGAATATACAGTGCAGCAGGTAAATGCCAATCTTGCCGGTTCAAAAGTACTGGTTGTGGTGGAAGACCTCCCCGGCAATCAAGATGATGATGAAGAAGTGCTGGCCTAGTTAGGTTGCAAGTGAAAAGTTACAGGTCTTAAAAATATGAACTGAACTGTTGATGCGGGTCAATCAAATGTTCGTATCAACAATAATTGATATTTAAAAACCTGGCAACAGACAACTGGCAACTGAAAACCGACAACTGCTTAAGTAACAGCCTGGGCATTTTGCCTGGGCTGTTTTTTCAATTAACAATTAGCAATTGGCAATTAGCAATGATTAACAATGTTATAAAAGCCTAATTCCATCATTACTAATTACTGACTACTCATTACTCAATACTCTACAAAAGAAACACCGATAATACGGATTTTGCTGAATTCCACTAATCTCAAAAATTACCCCGAACCCTGTCGAGTTTTGCCAAAGCTTGCGATTGTAGTCATCACGACGTATGGAGCCTCGCCCGCCTCTGGAAGGGGATCTTGTTTGAGAACAACGATAAACTAAATAATCAAAATTAATTGCAGTGTTAATTTATTGGCCAGATTTTAAAATTAAGCATAGTGTATGCGATCAGCCGCACTTTTCATAAGTATTTATTCCCTAGCCCAAATTTGGTTGTTAGAATGTAATAGTATATTAGCTGTGAGATATCATAAATATTAGTCACTCGACACAGCCGAGCGACTGCGGAGAAATATTGAAGTTCATAGTATTTAAATTTCCCCTATGAATCCAAAAGAACTTTTTGAGGAATTATACTTTTCAGGAAGCGAGCAAGAGATTGAATTGATTGTTTCCCGGAATCTCAATATTTTTAAGAATGAAAATTGGCATCCCCTTGGTCAAAATCAAAGTAATTATAGCATCGTAAAAAATCAACAGGCTAATCCCATTGCTGCATTAATTGAAAAGATCACAAATTCGATTGATGCTATTTTGACAAAAAAATGCTACGAAGCTGGAATGCAACCTAAATCAAAAGAAGCTCCTAGATCAATCCAACAAGCAGTTGAAGAATTTTTCAAAGAGGAGCATTCAACCTGGGATTTGGATTCATTTCGGAGAAAACAAGCCAAGGAAATTCAAATAATTGCCGATGGCCAACCTCGTAATACCTCTGTGGTAATTTATGACAATGGAGAGGGACAGAATCCTGATAGTTTTGAAGACACATTTCTATCATTGATAAGCGGAAATAAGAAGAACATCCATTTCGTGCAAGGAAAATATAACATGGGTGGGAGTGGTGCTTTAGTATTTTGTGGTAAAAAAAGATACCAGTTGATTGCATCAAAACGATTTGATAACAGTGGTGATTTTGGGTTTACTCTTGTAAGAGAGCGTCCATTGTCCATAGAGGAACAATATGAAAATAAAGAAACATGGTATGAATATCTGAAAATCGAAGGCCTAGTTCCTCGATTTCCAATAGATGAACTAGACCTCAAGTTATTTGACAGAAAGTTTAAAACAGGAACGATAATCAAAATGTATTCTTACCAGTTTCCTTCCGGATATGCCGGGTTTGCCCAGGAACTAAATCAAAGTATCAATGAATATCTATTTAGGCCAGCCCTGCCAATTTACACGGTAGATAATAAAGAAAGATACCCAAACAATAAGGTACTCGAACTAGATCTATTTGGCCTTCAGAGAAGATTAGAAAAGTCCGATAATGAATATGTAGAAGACATTTCTTCATGGGATTTTGACAATGATCTATTTGGAAAGAGTAAGGTTAGGGCTTATGTCTTCAAATCCAAACTGAAAGATCGAGATGCAAAGAAATCTAAAGAAATAGTTAGAAATCGATTTTTCAAGAATAACATGGCGGTGATCTTTTCTTTAAACGGGCAGGTTCATGGTCATTTCACTTCAGAGTTCATTTCAAGATCTTTGAAGCTCCGCTTATTAAAGGACTATTTACTAATTCATGTTGATTGTACAGATATGGATTACAATTTTCGCAAGGAGCTTTTCATGGCTTCCAGGGACAGGCTTAAAGATGGTGAGGAAACCAAGTCTTTAAGAAAGTTTTTAGCTAGTGAGCTCTCTAAAAAAGCAAGTCCATTATCAGAAATTGAAAAACGGAGAAAGGATTCTATCACTGCAGATTCTGGAGATACCAAAGAGTTATTAAGATCATTCACTAAAAATCTTCCCATGGATAGTGAATTATTGAAACTTTTAAATCAAACATTTAAGTTGGATTTATCTGCCGATAAAAAGCCCAAAAAAGAGAATCAACAAAGGAAGAAAAAGCAATCTAACCAAGAAAAACTTCCATTTAAACCAGAGAGATTTCCAACTCACTTTAATTTAAAAGCAACTCAAAACAATGGTATTAAAGCCATAAATATACCAAGGGGTACAGAAAAGACCCTTCTATTCGATACGGATGTAGAGAACAACTATTTTGATAGAATTGAGGAACCCGGCGAGATGAAGATTGCACTGGTAAGTTACAAACCTAATGATACTAAGGGTGGCGATGAAAAAGGGGAGCCAAAAGGTGTTGAAGAGTTATTTAACATCAATAAAAGCAGTCCAAAAGAAGGGAAGTTGAGAATTGGCCTGAACCCAAAAGCAGAGGTAAGGGTAGGGGATGAAATAGAAATGAAAGTTACATTGAGTGCGCCTGGTGATGATTTGGAGGAATTATTCTGGGCAAAGATTACTCAATCTGATGAAAAACCGGAAAAGATCAAAAAAGAAAAGGAAGATGAGCCACTTGGTTTGCCTGAATTTATCCTTGTTTATAAAGATGGGAAAGAGGGAAAATCTGTAATGACTTGGGATAAAATGGAGGAACAAGGTATCTCGATGGGTTATGGCACAGTAATGTATCCACTAGGTAAGGGTGAGAGTGAACTGGAAAAAATCTACATTAACATGAATAGTAATGTTTTTAAAACATTCAATTCCAAAACCAAATATCCAAACGAAGAACAAATTAAGCTGGCTGAAAACAAATATATTTCTTCCGTTTACTTTCATGCTTTGTTTCTCTATACCATTACAAAAAACAGGGGATATCAGATTACAAGGTTGCAAGAGAATAGACCTGATCCTGATCCAGTTGATTTAGGGGAATACTTAAAGGATGTTTTTGATCATTTCTATTCTACATTTATACTCAATTATGGAGGCATGGAGGAAATGATGGTGGGAGTGGGGGATTAACATGCTTATAATTCCTACTCGTCTTCTCTAATTTTTTCTATACATCTATTTACAGTTTCCAAGGTCAATGCTTTATAGTCATTTTCAAGTGCGTAAATTAATACTTCACCACAGAATCTATTAATTTCTCTTGGAGTCAAATTATTAGAAGGTATTAGTCCGAAAATTCCAAGCAAAATTTCTTTTGTAAAAGGATAGTACTGGTTTAAATCATCCTCCGTTTGGTAATACTTAATTAAGTCGCTGCAATATGCTAGTGCTTCTTCCTCAATCAACTCCTTAAATCTAATTTTTTTGTTAATTCTGGACCATAATGCCTCTCCCAACAATAATTCAATTGTTTGCTCATCAGATTCCGCTAAAGTGAAGTTTAAAAAAATAGTAACAAATTGATTTATTGAATCAAATAGATCTCGCAATACTTGTGAGAAAGCTCTATATTCTCTCTGGGAATAATATATCATATCTTCCATTTCGTCAATCCAGATGACAAATCTGCCTTTCACTTTTTCCTGATCTCCAATGAAACAGTGAATAATCCCAGAAAGAAATTTTATGCTATCTGTACCCAAATCTATGTTTTTAGGTAAATCAACATCCTTAAGTTCGGTCTTCGTTAAACCTTCAAAAACATATCTTCTCATCAACTTGGATATTTCATCATCCTCTGATCCTATTTTAATGATTGCTTCAGTAATTTCCTCACTTCTAATTTTTGTGTCTAAAAATTTAAATAAATCGTCCTCACCCAGCAATTTAATAAGTAGCTGAATTTGAGAGCGTATTTTTCTATATGAAATGAAGTCTATTATATTCTTATAAAACTCCTGATCAGCTCTATTACCTTGCTTTGGAGACCTAATATAAACCTGATGTAGATCTAAACCTTTTTTTGGTTTATCCAAAAAATTGTAAGCCGCAAAAGTTTTTCCACCTCCATATTGTCCCCAGTTAAGAACTATCTGTCTAGGAGCATTATTAAACATTCTTTTATAGACTCCTCTAATATTATCATAAAGATTTTTATGACCAGCCCAAGGTACAGTTGTCCCAGGTTGTCCTGGTATGGGAGTCAAATATTGAAAAGGATTGTCTTTTAATTTAAAATCATTTAGATTTTTCATATTCAAAATATTGTTTGAATTAAGCAATCAATCTTTTCACTCTATCCAGTCTTACATAATAATCTCGAAAAATTTTAATTCTCTTCTGAGTTTTTTTATGATCAGTATTAGAGGAGGATCCTTTTGCAATTTCAGCATTCAATGATCTAACTGCTCCTTTGGCAATATCTATTGTAAAATGCCTGTTTTCTAAATACAGAAATAAAATAACATCAAAGGAATTCCAAATATTTAAAATTGGAAATGAAGTCAGTGCTTCATCCAAAATCCCATTTACAGCTTTCTTGTCATCAGTTAGAAATATCAGTCCTTTTATCTTCTTGTTTAAATAGCAATCGATGGTTACAGCTAAATTCTGTCTTTCTCCGATGTTTTTATCACCCTTTTTTGAAATTGAATCATACAAGCGAGACTCATATTCCTTATAAGTTTTAATTTTTTTGTATTTTAAAAAATAGACATTTGACTTCCTTTTTTCAACATTCGGTGTAAGTGAATTAGAACGCCTTGAAATTTCGAAGTTCACTTCTGAACAGAATTTGATTGTAGTTATTTCCGAAAGCAAATCGAGCAAAGTTTTACCATTTAGATAGGAATCATCATGAGTCAAGTTAATATAGCTAGATGCATCAATGAAACAAGTGAATTTCATTTATTTTAATTTAATTGTAATATATCCCTCATTTATTCTTGCGGAAGTTTTAATTCCAAACACCTTATTCCCATAACTTACTCCCTTAATCAATTCTTCCTTTAAATTATCAAACTCAACAACCGTTTTATGTAAAATTAACATAGATGCTGATATATAAAAAATAGTGTTCCGGATTGGAAGCGTGAAAGAACTTGAACTTTCTACTAAATCAATCGCGTTTAATAGCAAACCTCCAATTCTTTTAGTAATTTTTTTTTGGTCTTTATTTTCCAATAGATTCACGCCATTATTATATTTTAAAAGATTACTGCATGTTTTAAAAAAAGATTCATTATACCATTTATTATTGAATTCGTATATATCTGAATTTTCCAACATTGGAAAAGAATCAAAAAACTCTGAACCTTCATCCGATAGTTCGTAAAGGGTATTTGAGCCTTTATAATGTTTTTTGAATAAACCTAATTCGCACATCCATTCTAGACGAGGGGCAATAAAATGCTCTGCATAAGTTTCAGGTTCTTTCCATTCTAATTGAATTATCCTTCGTCTTTCAGCAATCTTAGATTTTATATGTGAAGAGGCAGAGCTTAATTTTTGTTTTAATCGATGAAGAATAAAGGACTTAAATTGATTTTGAACAGTTGCTTGATTAATTGGCTCATTTTGAGATTTAAGAATTTCTTCTACACATAGGATGGTGTCCGCATCTTTTCTTAGTAACAAGTCTAGGTAGAGCAATCTTATGTATTGAGAATTATTTTCAGTGTATTGATAGAATTTTAGAGGATTTAGGAAATATTTGCCACTACTAGTAAGGCTAATTGTGTGTCCGATTTTTTTTATTAATCCTAAGCCAGAAAGTAGATGAATATATCTTCCAAAAGCACCGGTCACTATTTCACCATCAGTAAGCTTGCCGGTACTTTTCTTGTAATTAGGATTATTCCATTCTTCACTTTTACTCCATTCTATCAATTCTTTTTTAAGGATTTCAGATGGAACTTGACGCCTACCAATGGTCTTGACAAAGGCTGAAATGACACTTATTCTCCTCACTTGAGTATTAGTACTCTCTAATATCCTTAAATCATCAACAATGCCATAAATTTCACTCATGTTGTCAAATAAAACAATTTACACATCCGTCATTTTCCGTATCATCCAAAATGTCAATTAAGAATTTTGAACTTGTAGATTTGTGTCGATTTGCTCTATTTAGATGCTCAGTTTTTATTGATTTTATCCTATTCGGATGAATGATATCTTTCAATGTTTCGTATTGATTCCAGGTAAATCCCTCTTTTTCATTTTCATATTCCATGGCCTTAATGTATAGATCGGGGTGCTGCTCATAAAGCCAAATCCATTCAATCTTTTGTTGGAAAAAGCAGAAATAACAACCAGATCTGCTTCGGGCATATTGGCCTATTTTGCCGTTAACTTCGTAATCCAATTTTTCATAATACCCTGGTACACCTACGCCACTATCACGCAGTATCTGAAAGATATCGTCTCTCACCAGAATGTGCTCATCATTGAGCAGGGGGTAGTCTTCTTCGAAGGAAAGAGGATAGTCTCGGGTTTTTAAAAATTTAAAAACCACATGGTTGAAGGCAACAACATTAATAGCTAATAAACCTTCTAGTTTTTCAAGAATTAATTTTTTGTTGTGTTCCTTATTTCGGTCTATAAAATAAAGTTCTTGAGTAGCTACTGTGGTTGCTTTATCAAGCTCAACGCCTTTCAAAAAAGCAGAATAATGTTCACTGATTTCACTACGATTAGCATTTGAAAAAACATCCTTGATAATCTCCTCACTCCAAATATTTTTTCTGAATGGGAATATGGACTGAATGTTTGATTTGGTAGAAATGTAACCTTCCCTGTATTCATCACCTCGGATACCCACATCGGAGATAGTAGGAGACTCTTTAACAAAATTTTCAAAAGGCATGATTTTCATATACTTTGTGCACCATCTTGCCTTATTTGAAGGCAAATAGCCTCGAAAAGAATTGTAAAAAAAATCAAATGGATTCTTGCCAGACTTTAAAGCTTCTTCAGACTCAAGTCGAGTGATTTGCTTGCCAAGATATCCTTCAAGTCTTTCAATCAGCTGATAGGTTTCATCAAGTTCTTTTCCCGTATCACAGAAATAGTAAATCAAGTCAAGTTGCGGATACTTATCTCTAAGATGAATGGCCAAAGCTGCGCTGTCTTTACCTCCTGATATGCCAATTACATGTTTTAGTTTATTCATCTAATTGTTCCTTTAATAAGGTCATTAATAAATATAGATTTAATTTTTTGTTAGTACCTAACGAATTGCCAAGTTCTTTAAGTTTCTTCTGTGTTTTTTCCAAAGTTTCCCTTGGAATAAGAATAGTTTCTTCTTGAAGTCCCTTTTTAAAGCTTGTTAATTGTAATTTATATACTTCCTGATCAACCTTTTCATTATGCTCATCAGCAATGGAAACAAGATTATCAAGTTCATAAAATGCATGCTTTATTTTCTCCTTAAGTACTTCTTCCTCGTTATCTGTGATGGTGTCTAATCCTTTACCAAGCACTACCTGGCATATCGAATTGATCCATGAATTTCTATCGTCAAGAGGTGATCTCAGTCTGATCAAAAGGCTAGTTTGATTGGGCAATAACATATGTTCTTTTAGCTTTCCAAAGCGATTTACTATTTGGTTTTTATATGTTTCAAAGACCAAACCTTTGTTTTGCAGCACGTCATCTACCAAATAGGATTCAATACGATTTACAAGTTCGTCAAAACAGCTTCTAAGTTCTTTTATTGCCTTCCTCAACTTATTTACATATTCTTCGAGTTCCTTATCTGATTTAATAATGTCATTCAAATTCTTTCCCATATCACGAGGGAACTCTTCGAAAAATAATTTTTCCGGGTCTTGGGTCTTTTGGATGGTATTTCTCACATTAATAGCCTCTTTGGATAATCTCTTGGTGTTTTGAGTATAAATATTCAACTCCCGATAGAACACGAAAAATGGTTTAATGCTTTCAATGAGGCTTTGATTATCAACTTTGCTAACATCATTCAATTGAAGGAACTCCCTGTATTTGTTATACAGATCAAGTTTGATTCCTTTAACATCAAATGATTTAATTTCATATTTAGATGCGTTTCTGGTAAATAAGTAAAGTATCGTCTGATTGAGTTCTGGCAGATAACCTTCCTCTTTACTAAACAAGGCAAAATCATCCCTCTTAATAAAAAGGAACACAGGTATCCAAAAATCAAGAAAACCAATGGTCAGTTTAAAAGGTTTTCTTTTGAAATGATCATAAAAAGCAGAGATCGTTTTTCGTTCATTTCTAGCAGACTCTATAAATGCTTCGCTATACTTCCAAAGGTGTTTAAATCCCCTGTCAGTTGGCTGGTGTAATGAAAAGGAATTGCCGTCTTGGAAGTGAATTCCAGTGTTCCTAAGAAGTGTCAGATAAATTGTTTTTTCCGGAGGAAAGTGATCCTTTGAAAATCCCAAATCATCTTTATGATAGCTAGATACCAGGCTTTCAAACAATATTTTTTTGGCATTGGCAATGTTTCCTGAAATGAAATGCCGATTGATCAATTCATTTTTAAAAGTTGGGCAGAGGTGATAAACTTTGTCACAGATATCAGAGATTTTCTTATTCAAATCCTTTCTTGATCTAATAATCACTTGCTTACCCAAATACAGCCATTCTACATCTTTCGTGAAAAGTGCATCTATCACTTGGTGATTAAGTAATCCACGAAGGCTTTTAATGATGCTTTGCAGTTCTTTAATGGCGACTTTATCATCGTCATATTTACTAATTACCTGATTGGTCTTTTCAATCTCATATATGGTTTCGCGGATATCACCAATATTTAAGAATGAAGCATAGAGAATATCATCTGTTTTCGAAGAGGATTCTATAATTTTCTTTGTATCCAGTCGGGCATCAAATACTAGATTGATCATTCCATCAATTTGATACTCATCGGGTAATTGAGTAATTGGCTCATCGGAAACGAAATACTGAAAGAACCTAGGTGTACCCGTTTTATAAGAAACAGCTTTAGCATTCAGTACTGGAAAATCAAAGTATTGTTTCAGTTTGTGAGTTATATCAAGTTTTGTCTCAATTTCACCAGCAACTTGCAGTAATTCACTTTCAATATTAAGGTCTGTCCCTTCTGTTATTTTATATGATTTGCTAAAGCGATTGAATCTAATTACCTTAATCCGTTCCAATTCTTGAATTGCAGAATCAATTGTTTTTGAACTATGCAAATACGATAGGTATTTGGATAAAAACTCTTTTTCTATATGGGCTCCTTTGTGCCCAAACAGATTGATAAAGCCAATCACTTTAATCACATCTTCGGCAACTACCTTCTCACCAATGAAATCAGAATCAATTCTATCAAGCGCAGTTAGGATCATTGACCAGGTCGTATAGTCAGTATTGAATTTTGAGTTCAAATAGGAATAAAACTCATGATACAAGTAATCATAGATTTCTGGGATGCCAATAGGATTAGAATCTTTAAGATGTTTACTAATTGTCCCGATTTCTGACTCCAAGAATGTAAAAAGGGATCTTTGATTTTGACCGTAACGTTGAAGGGCTGTACAAAGCAAATGAGCTGATATGATATCCAAAGGCCACAATTTGTGATATATCCCTTTGATGAAATCAATATCTAAATTGGTTATATGATATTCCTTTTGATACTTTAAAACTTGTTTGGCAAATGGGGGTATATTCTTCGAGTTGATTTTTGAATCAATATTATTAGCAGCCAATAGGAGCAATTGTTCAATAGGCTCGTTAAAAGTTAAATCTTTGAACCTACCTTTTACCTTAACCCATTCATTTCGCTCAGTTTCACTTAAACTGAACTGGCCGTAGGCATCAAAACTTTGATGGAGAGTAGTAATGAATATTCCATTGTTATCCGGATTATTGAATAGTTCTGCTAACTGTTGAAGGAAGTATGTTTCTTCTTCTACATCGTGTTTAACAGCATATTCAAGAAGTTTTCCAAATTCATCGACAACTAGGAAAATCAATTTATCACTAGTAAACTTCGATGCAAATTCAATGATAATATCATTGCTTTTTCTCTGATTCCTCGGTAGATTAAGTTTTGTTGCTAGAATATTTCTAAATGATTCAAACTCTCCAACAACATTGATTATCTCGAATTTTTGTGAGCCATTGAAATTCAGTTTAAAGTAATTGGCCTCATCATTTAAACATTTTTCAAACGCCCACAGAAATGATGACTTACCGGTTCCATATGATCCGATAATATTTAGGGAATGAAAGCCTTTGTGATACAAATCATTAATTTGATCTGCCAATTTTTTAGTATTTGGCGTAACAACATAATTCAAGGTATGTTGCTCATCCCGGATAATATTAACAGAAGGGGAGTATTTAGTTTTCATAATATCCTTCCAAGATTTTGATAGGGTTAATTGATTTTTTTAACTGCAATTCCCTGATACCAGCTTCATTAGAATAAGTTAAATCTTTGTATTCATCATCTAAATCTTCAAGTAGCTCACTTAATCCCTCCCGACTTAATGCGAAGACTGATCCGACACTATTGTTTTCACTGTACAGAGTTTCAAAGCTTATAGATTTGGTATCATCCATTGACTCCAGAATACAGTATAAAAGAATTGGTAGAGGGATATCTGGCCTTTTAATTGGCTCAATTTCTAATCCTATTTTGTGCTCTTTCACCAAATTTAGCTCAGTCAAAATACCCGAATAACTATCCTCAAGATCTTTGTTATTTTTCTTAGATACATAGGTTCTGGTAAATGCCTGGAAGTCTGTTTTTAAGGATTTAGGGCTAACCTCGATTTTCATTTCCTTAAGCAGTTCCTTGAAATGATCCAATGTGAAATAAGGCTTACGTTTTCTAAGTTCATTGAATAGAATACCATAGATCGAGGCATAACCTTGTGTAACTACCCAATGGTGAAGTAGCCATAATGTACCTTCATCTTCTAAGTATGGATCCCAACCGCCATTGTCTTTAAATATTTTGTCTGCAATTGGTTTAATTTCTTCCTTATCAATATCTACCAAACCAAATGATTTAACCCAATATCTTATAGATGCAACCATATTTTTACCTACACCAAGCAGGATAGGGGCTTCATCTTTAAAATCTTTACTGGAAATTAGGTGGTCAAAGCCTTTTTTAAGCCAAAGAGATCTGCAATGAAATGATTCGTGTCCTGAAAATCTCATGTTATTTGAACAATTTTATTTGATCATTATTTTTAACAAACTCTTCAGCTTGTTTCAAAAACCACTCTTTAAGAGTCATTTCATTTTTAGCCAATGCCAAATAAAGATCACTTTTTAATTTAGGGTCTGCTTCAATTACAATTCTTCCAGATTTACCTCTTGCCATGTTATGTTACATATGTTATGTAACAAATATAATAATAAGTTTGGGAATTTTATTATCCA